>CAZUDW010000005.1:28748-48795 GCA_964619305.1 uncultured Flavobacteriales bacterium | reverse complement strand
CCGGTGCCAACGGAGCAACAGGTGCCAACGGGGCGACAGGTGCCAACGGAGCAACCGGAGCGACCGGTGCCAACGGAGCAACAGGTGCCAACGGGGCGACAGGTGCCAACGGAGCAACAGGTGCCAACGGAGCAACAGGTGCCAACGGGGCGACAGGCGCAACAGGTGCCAACGGGGCGACCGGTGCAACAGGTGCTGCTAATATCAATGGCACTACGAATTATGTTGTTAAATTTACAGGTCCTACTACCGGTGGAAATTCCCAGATATTTGATGATGGAACCAATGTAGGTATTGGAACTACAAGCCCGGCTGAACGAATTCATGTTCTAGGCAGTGGCTCTCAAATCATATTATCTGAGACCAATGCTTCAACCGGTAGTGCCGGATTGCAGTTAAAATCAACAGGTGGAGTATATGACTTTTTAGAACTTTACAAAGGTGGACCCACTGCAGGAGGAACGATCGATGGTATTCCCTTAGCTAATCTTTCTTATGTAAGTGCAGGTGCATCTGCCGGCCCTTTAATGCTTCGCACCATTACTAATAACCCAATGTATTTTTTAACAAATAATCTTGAACGGATGAGAATTACTTCAGACGGAATGGTTGGTATTGGAACTACCAGCCCTGGTGCTGGATTGGTATTGGCCGGTGCTGGTATTTGGAAAAGTGCAATAGGAATTGAAAACACAACTACTGGAATGGAATGGAGACTTGCCGTTAATGGCAATACTTTTCAAATTTCAAAAATACCGGGAGCTACTTTTACCCCTTTCATGCTTTATGATGACGGACAGGTTGAGTTCCCAAATACTTCAGGGTCACCTAGAGTACGTATTTTAGATAATGGCAATGTAGGTATTGGAACAACCACCCCTATCACTAAACTGGATGTTGTCGGTGATGTTCAGATCCCTGCAATAAACGATTATACTTATGCCTCACCAAAAACACAATATCAGACGGTAAGTCATGCTGCGTTTGTTCTCGCAGCAACCAACACAAGCGTTCATGCCCACCGTGCATTTTTTACCAATTCTCCATACATGATTAGGACCCAGGGTGGAACTGCCGGAGCTACCGCCTATTTTATAGCGCCTGTTGAGTTGCCGGATGGTGCTACAGTTACAAATTTAGATGTTCGTTTATATGATATAGATAATACATATGACTGTAAAGCTGATTTGGTTAGACAACCCTGGGACAGCGCTGCTAATGATCTTATGGCATCTGTTGCAACAACGGGTTTTCCGGGTCAGGTGTCACTAAGTACGTCAACAATTACATTTCCTATAATTGACAAATCGACATATTCCTATGCTATTGTTTTTACAACTACAGAAGCTAATACTTATCTGGGATTGTATAATGCAAGAATTACTTATACTGTAGATAAAGCTAATTAGTCATATAATAAATTTAAACACAAATGATTATGAGACAAATTCTTCACGTCATATTGCTCACATGCTTTTCCGGGTTCTTTTCATCCGGATCTGCTCAAATGACGCTTAGTCGCCAGGTGATTGCTGTAACCGGCAGTTTTTCCGGCACTCCAAGTTTTTCATTATCTTCTACGCTTGGTGAACCTGTTTCCAGCACTGTCAGAGGCGGAAACGTCATTCTGACTCAAGGATTTCAGCAGCCATCTGTTTATGAACCTATGTTAGACTTGCATACTTATAATGCTTTTTCCCCGGACGGAGATGGTATCAATGATTATTGGATTATAGACGGTATTGAACAGCATAAAGGAAATGTAGTTCGCATATATAATCGTTGGGGAATTCTTCTATGGGAAGGTACGAATTACGACAATGTCAATGTAGTTTGGGATGGGTATACTAATACAGGTGTTGAAATGCCATCTGCTACCTATTTTTATCTGATAAAAGTTGGTGACAGGAAAAAAATAAGTGGTTGGGTTCAACTTTTAAATTAATATTATGAAACACAGAGTATTATTAACGGTTTTTACTGTTGTTAATTTTGCGGCTTTTGCTCAGCAGGACCCTCAGTTTAGCCAATACATGTTCAACCCTTTGGCTTTAAATCCTGCCTATGCTGGTAGCAGGGGATTGCCATCAGCAGTACTTCTGCATCGCAGTCAATGGATAGGGATTAAGGGAGCGCCTATGACAGAAAGCTTTTCAATACATGCTCCTTTGTGGAATAAAAAAATCGGTCTTGGGCTGGGAGTCATCAATGATAATATCGGTCCTAACAACAACATGGAGATTTTTGGTGCTTATGCTTACCGGGTTCGGTTAGGTAAAGGTAACCTTGGTATGGCACTCAAATCTGGTTTATACAATTATCGCTTTGACTGGACAAAGCTCGAATTTAAGGACAAAAATGAACTTTATGCTACAAATAATGAGGTTGCAAGTCATTGGTTACTTTCTTTTGATTTCGGGCTTTATTATTCTACCAATACATTTTACGTAGGTTTAGCTTTGAATCATTTAAACCAACCGTGGTTAGGTTTGGAAGATCCTAACGCCCCTACCGATTCTGCTTATTATGGTGCAAGTTTTTATATACATAACGCTTTTACAATAGGTAAGGCTTTTAATCTTAATGATAAGCTATTAATGAAGCCATCTCTGATAATCCAAGCCTTAGATAAAGATACGTATCCCGGTAAGTTTGAAGCTGGCATTGCATTTCTCTACGCTGATAAATTGTGGCTGGGGGTATCCGGAAGAATGGGAACGGGTTTGATATTTATGACCGCATATAACTTCTCAGATCGTTTCAGGGCAGGATATTCTTACGATTTAAATCTCAATGCATTAACCACCCAGACAAGTGGTTCGCACGAAGTATTTATAGGTTTTGATATGGCACAAAACAAATCAAAGGTGTTGTCTCCAAGGTATTTTTAATAGAAGTGAAGTTTTATAGAAGATGAAAAAGTTTTTGTTGCTGTTGATTATTGCATTATTGGTTTCATCAATCGAATCGTTTGCCCAACTTAAAAAAGCTGATGCTTATTACAACAGTCTGAGGTTTGTCAAAGCCATTCCGTTATTCAAAAAAGTCTTAGAAAAAACAGGAGACCCTGTAATCGCTGCCAAATTGGGTGATTGTTATTACCAACTAAATGATTACAGGAATGCTGAAATCTATTTTTCTCAAGCTGTAAAGAGCGACAATATCAGTTCGGACGTTTATCTTAAATATGGTAAAGTCCTGAAGACAAACCGCTCATTAAGTGAAGCAAAAAAGGTTTTTGTCGTTTATTCCAGCAAAAATCCTTCAGATAAAATGGCCAACCATTATGCTTTAGATATTGATCAGATTCAATCCTGGGACGCAGCAGAACCTGAGTTTAAAATTGAGCATCTTGATGGCCTCAATACTTCTGGGGCTGAGTTTTCTGCCATTCCTTATGATAACGGCCTGGTGTTCGTTTCAGATCGAGGACCTGATTTTATCAACGGCCTGGAGAATCCTATGAATAATATGCCCTTTTTGGAGGTGTATTACGCCTCACTAAAAGATGGGGAATTCAAAAAACCTAAGACTTTATCGAGAGTTTTCGTATCTTCTTTTCATAATGGACCGGTTTCTTTTAATAAAGACCGCTCAACAGCCGTATTTACACGGGTTATTTCGGTTCGGAATAAAGACAGGGAAAACATTATAAGGCCACAGCTTTTTGTATCTGAAAAAAGCAATAAGCGTTGGAAAAAAGCCGTCCCTTTTCAATACAATAACCCAAATTATTCTTTAGCACATCCTGCGCTTTCTCCTGATGGAAAAAACCTGTATTTTTCTTCCGACATGCCTGGCGGTCAGGGAGGTAAAGATATTTATGTATGCCACAAAAATGGTGACGAATGGAGTAAGCCTGAAAATCTTGGATCCACAATCAATACTGAATCAGATGAGTCCTTCCCATTTATTACGGAAGATGGATCTCTTTATTTCTCATCTGACGGTTGGACCGGATATGGCGGACTTGATATATTTAAATCAGAATATAAAAATGGAAACTGGACTGATGCTGTAAATCTTAAATCACCTCTGAATTCGGGAGCTGATGACTTTGGTTTTATTTTCAAAGATGAAAAAACCGGCTATTTCTCTTCCAACAGAAGTGGGGGAGCCGGTGATGACGATATATATCAATTTGAAATGCTGAAAAAAGCACCGAAGAAGACAAGTATTTCAGGGATTTTTATGTTTTCCAAACTCAGATCAGGCGCTAATTCTACAATTAATTTGCTTGATGAGAACAATAACGTTCTGCAAACGGTTTCAACAAATAATAATGGAGAATTTAAATTCTCTGATCTCGATCCAGATAAAAACTATATGTTATCTATAGATGAGAAGGACTCGAGACTGACAGAACAATCTTCCATGTTTATTACTAATGAAAATGGTGATAAAATTTTAGAACTAAAAAAATCTAATAATTCATCGTTTAGTTTCACTGCCCTAACTCCAGAGCAATATGCCGCATTACCTCTGTTGCCTGAAGAAGATCAGAGTCTTTTAACAATAAGTCTTTTTGGTCAATTATATGATAAACTTCCTGGAGACTACTCCGCTGGTATCGAAGTGCAAATTGTAGATGATGGTGGTAAGATTCTTTATAGCTCTTTAACGGATGATGATGGAAATTTTAAGTTTGAGAAACTTCCTCCCGATCAAAACTATTATTTTAAAGTCAATGATGCTAATGAAAACACAAACATGCTCATCCTGAATGAAAAAGGGGAATTAATTGAGTCCGTAAAAGTAGGAGATAAAGGCATTTATGATTATGAAAGACTCGATCCTGATGAGACCATTATTACTTTACTTGATGAAAAAGATGCTGTAATCAAAATCAGACCTGAAGATAACTTCATTATATCAAATATTTATTATGATTATGACAGTTGGGAAATAAATGAAGATGCTGCTCATGAACTGGATAAATTGGTGGCTATTCTTAAGAAAAACAAACATATCGGAGTTGATCTGAGTTCTCATACCGACTCACGAGCCAGCGATGATTACAATATGGAATTGTCTGAGAATAGGGCAAAAGCAGCTGTTGATTATATTGTAAAAGCCGGTATTTCCGGTAAAAGAATCCAAGGAAAGGGATATGGAGAAACCCGATTGGTCAACAGATGTAGCAATGGCGTTGATTGTACCGAAGAAGAGCATGCAAAAAATCGCAGGACAGAATTTAAAATTGTGAAAATGGATTAATGTACAAGTTTTCCATTAACTGATTAAATTTCACTCACTCTCTATGAAAGGAAAAAGCATCTTTTGTTTGCTTAGTTTTTCCCTGATAATATCTTCGTTGGTAGCTCAAAAAAATTATGCACATTTCGAGCATTTCGACACTACCAACGGCCTTCCTTCATCCTTTATTAATTCCATTGAAGAAGATATTAAAGGCAATCTCTGGGCAGGAACCCAACACGGCCTTTGTATGATCAATAAAGAAAGCTGTACCGTTTTCCTGAAGGATGAAAAAGACACAACCTCAATTTCTGATAACATAATCAACTGTGTTACCGCTGACAAATCCGGTTTTCTGTGGATTGGAACAGAAAATGGTCTCAACAAATTTGATCCTTCAACAGGCAAATCAGAAAGGTTATTGTTCAACCAAAGACCTAACCCTGCAAATGCAATAAGTGCTATAGCTATTGAAGGTAGTAGAACTGTATGGATAGGCACCATGGGAAACGGATTGTTTGCTTATTCACGACAGACTGGCAGGATAAAGCATTTTATACATGATAAAAATAAGAACTCCTCTTTATCCGGAAACAAAATTTCCGCTATTTATATTGATCATAGCAATAACATATGGATTGGAACTAAAGGAGATGGACTGAATTTATTCAACCCTAAAACCGATGGCTTTATTACATTCAGACATAATACCAAGGATTCCTGCAGCATTGCCGGTGATGTTATCAATACTATTTTTTCAGATGGTCATGATCGTCTTTGGGTTGGAACAACAACAGGCCTTTCGTGTATTTCCAATGCTTATTATTCCAAAGGTAAATTCTGCAACTTGTTTGTTCATTCTTCAGAAAAAAAAGAAAGCATCAGCTCGAACAACGTAATAAGTATAGCCCAGGACTCCTACGGGCAACTATGGTTTGGGACAAATGGAGATGGAGTCAATCGCTTTGTTCAGAAATATTCAGACCAACTGGAGAACAGCCACTTTACGACAATTAAAATGGATAAAAGTAATGCGAGCGGACTGAGTGGAAATGTTGTAAAATGTCTGCTTAATGATCATTCCGGAAATTTTTGGATGGGAACAAACCATGGGCTGAATAAATTCAATACATCCCTGCAAGCTGTGCAGGAAGTGGGTGTGTTTTTCAGAAATATCGCTAAAGATATTAACAAGACAATATTCCCTGAAGAGGAAGAAGAAAGCAAAAACGACTCCCTGCCGATATCAGGTATTTTTCAATATAGCAAATCCTTTTCGGGAGGTGGGTTGAAGATCATATTACTCGATGATGAAAACAACCCGCTCGATTCCGCCATCACAAATGATCAGGGCAGGTTTGAATTTAATAGACTGCTGCCCGAGAAAGAATACATCATTTCGGTGGAGGAGAAAGATATATTGTTAAGTTCTCAGGCACGTATCCTTATTTTAAATGCAAATGGAGAAGTCATACAAAAAGTTTTGTATTCCGGAGGAGGTTATTTTAACTATAAAACTCTTGATCGCCAACAGTATGCTTCATTACCCGTTCTCGAAAATGTGCAGAGCGACCTGCTGACTATCAACGTATATGGACAGGTTTATAAAAAACTCCCCGGAGATTTTTCCGATTCTATGACCGTGATGATCATCAACGACAAAGGCGAAACCATGTACATTACAAAAACCGGGTATAATGGCACATTTGTCTTCCGTCATCTGCCACCAGATGCCACCTATTCCTTTAAGTTAAAAGATGATTCTGAAAACCTCGTAATGGCTATCACAGATAAAAACCGGAAATTGATTCAAAAGATCATCAAAGACCAGAAAAATGTGTTCCGCTATGAGCGCCTCTCCATGTCAGATGCCTCGGTAATCCACTTGCTGAATGAAGATGATGTGATGCTGACCGTGCGGGCAAACGAAAGATTTGTTATGAAAAACATATATTATGACTACAACCGGTATGAGTTAAACGAATCCTCTAAAAAAGAACTAAATCATCTGATTTTGCTGCTGAATAAAAACAAATATCTTGGAGTGACCATCAGCTCCCATACCGACTGCCGTGGTGATGATCAATACAATCTTGAACTCTCGCAAAAAAGGGCTGATGCCTGCATTCAATACCTCGTTGATAAGGGTATTGAGGCAAAAAAGCTTAAAAGTGAGGGCAATGGCGAAACACAACTAGTAAACAGGTGCAGCAATGGCGTTGACTGCACGGAAGAAGAACATGCACAAAACAGAAGGACGGAATTCCGCCTTATAAAAATGAAGTGACACGAAAATATATTTGTGGTTTAAAACCCGGATATTAGAAGATCATCGTTAAATATAGATGAACCCGGCATAAATAACAGAATTGAAAGTGGATTACACTAATAATTAACTGACCTGACCCAACTTTTACCGGCATTCTGCAAGTTTTGTGTTGATGAATGCCCCTGAAAAAACAGACTCCTGCCTGGATGGCTGAAGCAGTTGCACCAATGACCGGTGCGCGTGCACCGATGACTGGTCCAAACCGAAATATTTTCATAAACCCCTATCTATCAACTATTTAAATTCGAAACACCATGGCAAAAGAACATTATATAGCAGGGAGAGAAGCGGTCAAAACATGAAAAACATCTGCACAAACAAAGATACTTATCATCAGGCTGCCGGCCTAATAACATCCATTTTTCGGATTTTATCACAATCTTTGCGTAACATCAGCAAATAACTAAGATTTCTGATTAAATAGTGCTACATATTACTATGTAAGCGATCTGAACTTTCTGCCTTTAAATGTAACTAATTCTCCTCCTGCTAAGAAAGCAAAAAAGGAAGATCTCTTTCATTATAATTCCAGAATACATCTTAATTGCTTCTTTGAATTATTAACTCAATCTGCCTATTTCCTTACCTTCGCCAAAGAGAGAACATGAAAAAAGGACTCTATTCTTTGTGGTTTTCCATTGTGCTTTTATCTGCAGTTTCCCTGAAATCGCAGGAAGAGCGAATTCATTTTGACCGCATCACTATTAAAGATGGTCTCTCTCAAAGTTCTGTCAATTGCATTTTTCAGGACTCCCAAGGTTTCATCTGGATCGGAACTCAGGACGGACTAAATAAATTTAATGGCTATTCTTTCGAAATCTTCAGGAATGATCCTTATGATTCAACCTCCCTGGTTGATAATTATATCAGGACCATCATTCAGGACGATGCAGGCATCATGTGGATTGGGACAGATAACGGATTGTGCATTTATAATCCCTCTATTGATCGATTCACTTCTATTGGCATCGCCAAAAATGAAATCGGGAATAAATCTGTTTTTTGTCTTGCAGAAAGTCCTGGTAGTTTGATCTGGATCGGAACAGAACACAATGGCTTATTCGTTTACAATAAAAAAGAAAAGCGTTTTCGTCATTTCACATCAAAAAACACAAGAGAACTGAAGAGCGACCAAATCCGCTCACTAATCATAGATAGTTCGGGCCTGTTATGGATAGGCACATGGAATGGTGGCGTTACTACATTTGGAAAAAATGGTTTTTCAAGACCATTTCCTGATGTATGTAAAAATACCTGGACTATCACAGAGGATGACGAAGGCGAGATATGGATCGGAACGAATAACGGGCTTGTTATTTACAATAAAAACAACAACTCTCTGCAGAACTATTATAATAACGAATATGATCGCAATACGATAGGCAACAATATTGTCAAAGCTATTTTTCAGGATAACAAGGGCGTTTTTTGGATAGGAACTGATAAAGGCCTTGATAACCCTATCATTAAAAACGAAGGATTAATTTTCCGGCATTATCGTCATAACGATTATCTGAACACTTCCCTGGTTAATGATCTGGTGCAATGCATATATGAAGATCTTGGAGGGACTATATGGATAGGTACCAACAGCGGACTAAGTAAATTCGACCCTGCTAAGCAAGGATTTCAGCACTATCAGCATATCCCCAACGATGAACAGAGCATTTCTGATAATAATGTATGGTCTATTCTTGAAGATAATAACAAGCTTTTGGTTGGGACAAGAGAAGGTTTAGATATAATTGAGCTTACCTCTAACAATTACACCCACATTGGCGCTCTTTCACAATCCTCCGTTTTGCAAGCAAATCCCAGCGTATTATCTCTTTTTCAGGATAGTAAAAACAGGATATGGACAGGCACTTCAGACGGATTATTCATGACAGATCAAATTACTAAGAAAATGCTTGCAGATGATTTTATACAAGTCAATTACAATGATCGCTATTTTAACCATTCTATTGAAAATCGCATTTATACGATTTTTGAAGACAATAAACATCGAATTTGGGTTGGCACAAAAAACGGCTTGAGTTGTATTTATCCAGATAATACATTCAGATTTTTAACCCATTCGGATTCAATTCTTTCCTCTTTGAGCAACAATACTGTTAGAGCCATTTTACAGGACAAAAAAGGAAGATTATGGGTTGGAACGGAGAAAGGATTGAATATGGCCATTTATACTGAAGATTCTCTTATCGGGTTTAAACATTACTATTATAAATATGGCAAAAAGAACTGCCTGAGCAATGATATGGTACTTACTATTTGTGAAACAGAGGATGGTATTCTATGGATCGGCACTTATGGTGGTGGATTGTGCCGTTTTGATCCTGACAAAGAATCTTTTAATCAATATACCCAAAAGGATGGTTTACCAAACAATGTCATTTATGGTGTGCTTGCAGATAAAAATAATAACCTTTGGATGAGTACAAATAAAGGTCTTTGCTTCTACAATATCCGGGGCAATGTGTTTAAACACTACGAAGAAGATGATGGCTTGCAAAGCAATGAATTTAACACCGGAGCATTTTATAAAAACAAAAAAGGCAGCATGTATTTTGGTGGCATAAATGGCTTCAATGTATTTGATCCTTTAGCTATTCAGATCAACCCGTTTCCGCCAAAAATGGTTATAACAGACCTGAAAGTGTATAATAAATCTATGCCATTATTAAACGCTACAGGCTTACAAAAAGAAATTAGCTCACTAAAAGAAATTACATTGCTGCATGAGCAGGATCATTTTGAACTGGAATATGCCGCCTTACATTATTTATCACCACAAAGAAATCAGTACAAATTCAAAATGGTTGGATTTGACGAGAATTGGATAGAAGCAGGGACCAGACGTGTAGCCTCATATACAAATCTTGATCCCGGAGACTATGTGTTTCTCGTCAAAGGGTGCAATAGTGATGGGATATGGAGCGAGGAAGTAGCATCATTGAAAATCATCATCAAACCACCTTACTGGAGCACTTGGTGGTTCAGATTGTTTGCACTGCTATTAACCTCTGTTTGCATTTACTTATGGATAATGTACAGAGAAAGAAATATTCGCTTACAAAATGAATTTCTTGAAGAACAAGTGAAACTCAGAACCGATGAGGTAATGAAGCAAAAAGAGAAAATTGAACATCAACGGAATGCGCTTCAGGCTGAAATGGGAAAAGTTGATGATTTACTTTTAAATATTTTGCCAAAAAGCACTGTGCACGAATTAAAATCTAAAGGTAGGGCTAATGCACGTCACTATCGAAAAGTTTCCGTAATGTTTGCTGATGTTCAGAACTTCACAAAGATTTCTGAATCTATGCGTCCCGCTGAACTGGTTGAATTACTTGACAGGTTGTTCATTAAATTTGATGAAATCATCTCTCAATATAATATTGAAAAAATTAAAACAATTGGAGATGCGTACATGTGTGCCGGAGGTGTTCCAATCAGAAATCGAAGCAATCCTTTTGAAATTACATTGGCAGCTCTCAAGATGCAAAAATATATGGCATCTTTCAATAATGCTTCAGCTAAAAACAATTTGCCAGACTGGCAAATAAGAATAGGTGTTCATTCAGGGCCTGTTACTGCAGGGATTTTAGGTAAAAAACGATTTGCTTATGACATATGGGGTGATACAGTTAATGTCGCAAACAGAATGGAAAGTGCCGGCCAAATTGGAAAAGTAAACATATCTGATAAAACTTATGCAATTATTAAAGATTTTTTTGTGTGCAAAAGCCGTGGTAAAATAGAAGTGAAGAATAAAGGAGAAATAAGTATGTATTTTGTAAAAGGGATAGTGCCTGAATTATCAATTGACGGGAAAGGGGAAGATCCAAATGAATTATTCTGGCAGTACGTCAATCTCAATTTATACAGCAGCATTAATTATAAAAAGGCAGAGAAATATATCATCCAATTATTAAGGACAAAACTGAATCCTAAATTATATTATCATTGCCTGGAACATACGCTTGATGTTTGTAAGGCTGTAGAGCGAATTGCTTTGGCAGAAAAAATTGTGGGTGAAGATCTTTTTCTACTTAAAACAGCAGCTCTTTTTCATGATGCAGGATTTATAAGGCAATATAATGATCATGAAAAGGCAAGTGCTGAATTATGCCGTGAACTCTTACCTGATTACGGTTATCCCCCAGAACAAATAGAAACAGTTGTACAATTAATTTTAGCCACGCAAATACCTCAATCTCCAAAATCACATCTTGAAGAAATAATTTGTGATGCAGACCTTGATTACCTTGGGCGAAATGACTTCAATAAAATATCAAATAATTTAATGCAGGAATTAAGCGAATTAGGAATTATCAACGATGAAAAGCAATGGGATGAAATTCAAATAAAATTTTTAAAAGCACATAATTTTTTCACCAAAACTGCACGGCAAACCAGACAGCAGCAAAAGCAATTGCATCTGATGAATATAATTGAAAGATATGAAAAAGATACTTACGGCTCTGTTTAAGTTAGATGCTAATTGATGCTCAATAGAATAATAAGCTACGAAAAAAGTCCTGCTCCACCACCAGTTGTAACATCGCTTGGATTAACTATTAAAACAGGAATCTGAGCTTTGTTAGTTATCATTTGTTGTTCATATGTTGACCCAAATAATCCGAATAAACTATTCTCCTGCAAATTCATTATTGCAATCAGATCAGCATTAACGCTCTTAGCACAATCTGTTACATCTTTAGAGAAGTTTCCATCAGTACTTTTGCCAACATTTGTTGTAAATGATATTTCTCTCTGTTTAAGATACTTAGCTGCATAGATCAAGTTCCTTTTTAATGTATTAACAAGATATTTATCTATCTCATTAGGTACAATTAAATGGATCTTTGATTTAAAATAATGAGCAATCTCAACTGAGATAGCAAGTTTTTGCTTAGTTTCACTTGATAAATCAAGTGGAAGCACTATGTTGTTGTAGCCAGCTTCAGGTTTCTTCTTCTGAACAATTATAAATGGTATGACTGAGTGCGTAATAACTCTTAAAGCATAACTACCTGTAATGTGTTGAATGCCTTTTACTCCATGAGTTCCCATTACTATTAGTCTGGCGCCAATTTCACTAGCGGCATCTCCAATATCTTCAAAAATGCTTCCTATCCTTACTGCAGCAGACACATTTACATTGCTTTCCTTTTTAATACTGTCTGCTATAGAATCTAATTTATTTTTAGCATCTTCTACTTTGTTTTGTTTGTCAACTACATGCAACAATACTATTTCATCTTGTGTGCTTTTTGCAATTATTACCGCATGCTCTGCAGCGATTTCTGCTACAGGAGTAAAATCTGTTGGAACAAGTATTTTTGTTTTCTTCATAATAAATCCCTGTTTTTAAACGACATTTAATATTTTGTGCAAATGTACGTATTTAATCAAAATGCAACTACATGAACAGTCCTTCATTTAATATTGTAACTTTACATATAAAGTTCGTATTATACTTTTATTGCTTATTGATGTATCATGTTCCAATTACCAAGATATTTTTTTTCTTTTTATATTCTTATCTGTATTTCCTTTTCCTTCATTCAGTATAACTATGGGCAGGAAGGTGATCCATTTATTACGAACTATTTTGTTAATACCGCTGAATCAAACAATAACTGGGCAATAATTCAAGACAATGAAGAGATTATGCTTTTTGCAAACAGAAATGGGTTGCTTAGTTTTGATGGGACCCAATGGAACAGCATTCCTACTCCTGATGTTCCATATGCACTTTATAATGATACAATACACAAGACTATATATATCGGTTGCCGCAATAACTTTGGTTATATAAAAAAGGATTCAAAAGGCGTTTATCACTACCAACCGATCTCATCCAATTATAACGGATTTGGAAATATACGGTTTGTTGGTGCTTCAGGAAAATATATTTTATTCTATAGTTCCAATGCTGTCTTTAAAGTTGATCGCGAAGACTATTCTAATATAAAGGCATGGAATCACAGAGTATCTGAACCGTTTTCCGGGTTTATCATTTTAAATGGGAACTCGTATGTGAATGTAGAAAAACTGGGGTTACACCGATTGTCTAAAAACAATATTACACCTGTAGCTGGCGGTGAATTTCTATCTGGTTTAAAAATATTATTTTTTATTGATTTCGACCCTAAACATGTTTTGTTTGGAACATCTGACAACAAGCTATATTTATACGATGGCAATGTATTCCTTGAATATAAGACTAATGTTGATGAGTATTTAGCTGAAAGTGTGATTTCCGGAGGTTTGAGTATTGATGCTAATGGTTTTGCTATAGCAACAGTTACTGGTGGGTGCGTGATTATTAATAAAAAAGAACACAAATCAAATTACCTGGTCAACTATCAAACAGGATTACCGGATGACGAAATTTATGCGCTTGGGCTAGACAATAAAGGGGGCATCTGGGCTTCTCATGAGTATGGCTTCAGCAGGATTGACATGTCTCTCCCAATAAGAAAATTTTCTAATTATCCCGGTTTGGTCGGCAACCTGATCTCGATGATTCAATTTGATAGTACAATTTATGTCTCAACCAGTGAAGGTGTTTTTTATTTAGATAAGGTGAACGACTATAAAGAAATTGAAGTACTCGTTAAATCAAAAGAGCAGGAGAAACCCACCCATATTAATAAAGAGGAAACCTCCTTTACGCTTCATTCAACTAAAATAAGTGAATCTATTGAGAATATGCCAAAGGAGCAAAAAAGCAAAAGGAATATTTTTAAAAGAATATTCTCTAAAAACAGGAATAAGAAAAGTACAGACAGTGAATCAGATAAGACAACTATTGATGCCGATAAACAACCGGAAACACAAAAGGAAGTTAAAGAACAAATTTCAAAATCACCAGTCAGGGAAACATTCAAGTCAAAAAAAATCTATGCGATTCAATCAGTCAGATATATCTATAAAAAAGTAAAAGATCTTAATGAAAAATCCAAGCAACTGATCATTTCCAATAACAGCTTGTTGACAGCTACAAATACAGGTGTTTTTGAAATTATCGAACACTGTGCAATTCCAGTTGTCAGGAATTGTTATGTAAATCAGATAGCTCATTCAAGAAACCCTAAGAGATTATTTGTAGGGACATCAAGTGGATTATTATCTCTTGTTTTTAATCAAAACAATTGGATCGTAGAACGAAATTTCCCTGATTTTCAGGAAAACGTTTACACACTTATTGAAGATGACAGACATCATTTATGGATTGGTGGCGAAAACACGGTTTATGACATTTTTCTTGACAAATCGTATTCGCCTGTAATGATAAAACCATATTTATTGCAAGGGAGTAACTCAGAATTTGTTTTAGTACGTTCTGTTTTTGGAAAACCGTTTTTTTTCCTTTCAAATGGCATATATAGTTACGATGAGAAAACTGATACAATATATTACAATGAGAAAACCAATAGAGATTTTAAATCAAATTCCCGTTTTATATTTTCACAAGAAAACATCACCTGGATTTATGAAGGCCATTCATGGACTAGCTTGAATCGTTTAGCTGATCTTACTTCCCTGGACGAAACATATCTTGAGTTATTTGATGACATACAAAATATCTATGTAGATGACAACAAAAACATCTGGGTCATTGATGGCAACAACGATCTTTATAACATATTGCCTTTTACAAATAGGTCTTTAATACAATATATCAATGTATATATCCATCAGATTTCAGACCAATCGGGTCGATTGTTTTCAATTTCAGCACTTGAATTAGATTATGAACACAATTCAATTTCATTTCAAATTTCTGCGCCATATTACTTAAAAGAACAAGCAACAAAATATCAGTATATTGTGGAGGGGCTTATGAAAAAATGGTCTCAATGGACAATTAATCCCAATGTGGAATTACCTTTTATTCCTCCGGGTAAATATAAGTTCCGGGTTAGGGCTAAGAATATTCTGGGACAGCTAAGTAAAGAGAAATCATTTATATTCAAAATTGTTCCCCCCTTCTGGAATTCATGGTGGTTTTATTCTTTATGTGCGCTTGTTTCATTATTCCTTTTCTATGGCTTACTCAAAATCAGAGAAGGAAATCTTAAAAGATCAAAGAAGCTATTGGAAGAGAAAGTTCGCTTACGAACAGTGCAATTGGAAAAGGAAAAAGAAAAATCTGATAAACTTTTATTAAATATTTTACCTTCAGAAACAGCCGAAGAACTTAAAAGTAAAGGGAAAGCCACTGCACGACATTACAATTTAGTTTCTGTTATGTTTTCCGATTTTAAAGGCTTCACAAGTATAGCAGAAAATATTAAAGCTGAATCTCTAGTATTAAAATTAGACGAGTGTTTCATCAAATTCGATGAGATCATAGAGCGTTATAAATTAGAAAAAATCAAAACAATTGGTGATGCTTATATGTGTGCCGGAGGTATTCCTATTGAAAACCAGGAGAATCCTCTTTTAATTTTATTAGCTGCTATTGAAATAAGGGAGTTTATGAAAGAACTTAAAGATCGAAAAAAAGACGAAAAATATTGGGAATTGAGGCTTGGCATTCACACAGGACCATTAATTGCCGGAGTCGTAGGAAAGAAAAAATTTGCATATGATATTTGGGGTGATACCGTTAATACTGCCAGCCGAATGGAATCAAGCAGCATTCCTGGAAAAATTAATATTTCAGATGCAACATACAACCTGGCTAAAAGATATTTCGAGTGTGAATACAGGGGCAAGATAGAAGCTAAAAACAAGGGCAAAATAGATATGTATTTTATTAATAGAATTAAACCTGAATATTCTGCTGACGAAAAAGGATTGACTCCCAATGATTTGTTTAAAGAAATACTTAAATTGACCTGATCTGATGGATTTCTCTGGAGCAAAGTCTTTTATCGTTAAATATTTAGAGCAAAAATTGCCAAATAATTTATATTATCATGGAATTCATCACACTCTTGATGTTTTAAAGTCTGTTAAAAGAATTTCCAGGCTTGAAGGCCAAAATGAATTAAACATCAGATTAGTTAAGACTGCTGCCTTATATCATGATGTTGGCTTTGTAACTCAATATAATAATAACGAAGAAATCGGAGCCTTCTTTGCAGAAAAAACGCTACCTGATTTCGGTTATTCACAAGAACACATCAGGCAAATAGTTGCAATGATTCTAACTACAAAGATTAAGGCTATTCCCAAAACTAATACTGAAAAAATACTGTGTGATGCTGATTATGATTATTTAGGCCGTGATGATTTTCATATTATAGCAAATAACCTCTATAATGAATTGCTGGAATACGGATATAAGTATTCTCAAATCGAATGGGATAATATACAACTTAAGTTTTTGATGACCCACTCTTATTACACAAAAACACAATTGAATTTTCGTGAGAAACGCAAGCAAAAACATATAAACGAAATTGAGAGTCGTCTAAACATTCTTTAACCAAAAAAAGCCCTTTATTAAGAGCCTTTTTGGTATGAACCCCCACATAGAAGGGTTAATATGTGCAATATTCTAAGCTTTTCCAAGAATCTTAAACATTCCGGTACCACAGTCCGGGCATTTCCCTTTCAATGCTTTTCTTTTATTCTTCATTACAATTTCAGTCGAATTTTGCATTTCTTTTTTTGCCTTGCATTTTACGCAATATCCTTGTGCCATGATTAATAGATTTATGTTTAACAAAAATTTTTACCGCTCTAAAGTATAACAAATAATTGAAATCATCAAATAATGTTAATAAAAACCCCGTTTTTTATGATAAAAGCAAAGATTTTAAGAAAATTCTTACTATAAAAAGCTCCTCCGGCAGGATTCGAACCTGCGACCTAGTGGTTAACAGCCACCCGCTCTGACCAACTGAGCTACAGAGGAATGTCATTTTAATATCAAACAATTCTTCAATATTAAAACATGTATTATTCGCTTTGTCAATGATCATAATTGATTATGATTTTGCAAAAATACCATAAAGGAATAAATATTACAATATCTTTGTTGAACTTAATTTATAATATTTTATATGAGTTTAATCGTTGTAGGAACAGTGGCATTTGATGCAATAGAAACTCCATTTGGGAAAACTGAAAAAATAGTTGGTGGCGCTGCTTCATATATCAGCCTTGCTGCATCAAGGTTTTCAAAAAATATAGCCTTAATCTCGATAGTTGGCGAGGATTTCCCGAAAAGCTATATTCAACACCTGAATGGATGTGGCATTAATACAGAAGGCCTTCAAATAATTAAAGGGGGTAAATCTTTTTTCTGGTCAGGAAGATATCGAAATGACATGAACACCCGGGACACACTGGCAACTGAGTTAAATGTATTAGCAAACTTTGATCCCATTATCCCGGATAAATTTAGAAATTATACTTCTGTAATGCTGGGGAATTTAACACCTTCTGTTCAAATGAAAGTATTACAACAATTTAATAAACGACCTCAATTGGTTGCTTTAGATACCATGAATTTTTGGATGGACAATGCATTAGACCAATTAAAAGAAGTTTTGAAATTAATAGATGTCCTGTTGATTAATGATGAAGAAGCCAGGCAGTTATCAGGAGAATATTCTCTTATAAAAGCTGCAAAATCAATTTTAAATATGGGGCCCGAACAACTGGTAATTAAAAAAGGTGAACATGGGGCATTGCTCTTTAATAAAATGAACCAGGTTTTCTTTGCTCCCGCTTTACCTTTGGAGGAAGTCTTTGATCCGACCGGAGCCGGAGATACTTTTGCAGGCGGATTTATGGGCTACCTAGATGCTACAGCTGATTATACATTTGAAAACATGAAGAGGGCAATTATTTTTGGCTCAGCAATGGCCTCTTTTTGCGTAGAGAAATTTGGCACGGAGAAATTGCAGGAACTAGAATACAGCAATATTAAACTCCGCGTTGAGAAATTCATTAAGCTGGTGCAGTTTGATATCAAGTTAAATAATTGATTGGCATAACACCAATTCCTATTCCATTATGCTCAATTCGGATTAGCTTTACACTATTTGAAGTAATCAATAGCCGCAGATTCCGTAGAGCTGTTATTGTAGGCTAACCAGCGAAACAACAGAAAGTAAATACAATAGAATTTAATACATTTTTTATTCGAATACAACTAAAACAGCGTCTTTTGCCACTGCCATTTCCGATTCCACATTGATTGACTTTATCCTACCATCTGAAGGAGCTTTTAATATGTTTTCCATTTTCATTGCTTCCAGAATTAAAAGTGGGTCGCCAGCTTTAATTTCATCTCCCATTCCAACAAAAATATCCAATACCTTTCCAGGCATGGGTGCCTTGATGTTCGACACAAATCCTTTTTTATTAGAACTGATTCCAATTTTATTTAACAATAATGACCTCTCGTTATACACCGTTGCAATCACTATTTTCTCATCAATTTTTAATTCCGCAGTATTTTCTTCCTTGTTAATGAGCAACCTCTCAACAATGTGAGATTTACCCTTATAAATTATATGGAATAATTTGTCCCTTAAACGTTTTTGGTCAATTATAAACTTTTTCGAATTGATTCTTCCGCTAACGCATGCCTGATCGTCAAAATCTACGGAAAACTCTTTTTCATTTGTTTTAATCTGATACATAAAGGCAAATATACTTTTTCTGATTGGTATGATTTAAATCCTGCTATCCACTTGCCCACTTTTGCCTTTTGTCTGTAGTCTTCGTTAGATGACATTGCGTGAATTTATGGTTGTTTGCAAGCGATTTTATGCAACCACCTTACTTATACAAGCAGTTAGCAGAAAAATTCTATGTCCTAAAACCGGAATTTTTTCAGAAATGATTGCTATTCCAGTCCCAATATATCGGATGAAACCTGAAAATAAATAATCAAAAGTGCGGTATAATCTTATAGTGTAAAAACAAATACATACAGCTCAGTTACCGATGTATGATTATTGGCTGTTTTGTTTGTTTCTCATCAAACTTACTCTCATTATCTTTGGCCATGTGGAGAAATATAAAATAAGTGTCTGCAAGCAGGTCAAATTGCTTCCGCTCAAACCCGGAGTTTATTTTTTTTATGATAAAAGCGATAGTCTCATATATGTTGGTAAAGCCAAATCACTTAGAAAACGTGTTGCTTCTTATTTCTCAAAAACAAAGCACGAAAGTGGAAAAACAGCATTGCTTGTTAAAAAGATCAATAACATACGGTATATAATTGTAGATACTGAATATGAAGCCCTATTACTGGAAAACAACCTGATTAAAAAGTTTCAGCCAAAATACAATATCCAATGGAGGGATGACAAGACCTACCCTTTTATCTGTATTAAAAAGGAGCCCTTTCCTAGGGTAATGCCTGTGAGAAATCCTTCTGACAACAATTCTGAATATATCGGCCCTTATGCTTCCGCCAGACTTATGCATGTTATTCTGGATTTGTGTAAAACGCTATATCCCCTCCGCACATGTGCATTGCTGCTCAGCCGGGAAAATATTGCAAAAGGAAAGTTCAATACCTGCCTTGAATACCAA
>CAZUDW010000005.1:0-28648 GCA_964619305.1 uncultured Flavobacteriales bacterium | reverse complement strand
GCTCAGCCGGGAAAATATTGCAAAAGGAAAGTTCAATACCTGCCTTGAATACCAAATCGGTAATTGCCTCGCGCCTTGCACAGGGCTACAGTCAGAAGCAGATTACAATAACAGTATCAGCCAAATCCGGAAGATTATCCGGGGTAATTTGTCCGAAGTACTGAACCATATAAAGAATGAAATATCCGAAGCAGCAAAGAACCTGAAATTTGAAAAGGCACAGGATCTTAAAAAAAAGATGGAACTACTTGAAAATTATCGTTCCCGCTCAATCGTTGTTAATCAACGTATTCATAATGTGGATGTATTTTCCATCTGTTCATATGCCAAGTTTGCTTATGTAAATTATCTGAAAGTGATGGATGGGGCAATAGTGCAGGGGCATACCCTTGAAGTAAAGAAAAAGCTGGATGAATCCGATGAAGATATACTTGCAGGCACCATTGTAGAAATGAGGGAACGTTTTTCTTCTGTTTCAAAACATATATTTCTTCCAATGCAACTGAAATATGATTTTCCTGGTATCACACTACATTTCCCTAAAAGAGGAGATAAACAAAAACTGGTTAAACTTTCGCTGCACAACGCTTTTCAAATGATGAAAGACAAACAGTTGCAGAGAGAAAAGTTTTCTGGTAAAAAACCGGCAATCAGAAAACTCAGTCTCCTCAAAGATGTTTTAAAACTGAAAGAGATACCATACAGGATTGAATGTTTTGATAACAGCAATCTGCAGGGAGACAATCCGGTAGCTGCATGTGTTGTCTTCATCAATGCAAAGCCTTCAAGAAGAGAATATAGGCATTTTAATATTAAAACAGTAGTTGGATCTGATGATTTCGCTTCTATGAAAGAGGTGGTTTACCGAAGATATCGAAGACAACTTGAAGAAAAGCAGACACTCCCTCAACTCATTATCATTGATGGGGGAAAGGGACAGCTAAATGCTGCGTTGGAAAGTTTGAATAAACTCAATCTTTCAAAAAAGATCGCTCTCATCGGTATTGCTAAAAAGCTGGAAAAAATATACAGGGTGGGAGATCCTCATCCTTTGTATATTGACAAGAAATCTGAGGTTCTGCACTTGTTGCAACAATTGCGTAATGAAGCTCATCGTTTTGGAATTACACATCATAGAAGTAAAAGGATAAAAAAAATCCTTACTTCAGGTTTAGAAGAGATCAGGGGGATAGGTCCTGCCACAACAAGGGAACTATTAACATCTTTTATATCTTTAAAACGGATTAAAGAAGCTTCTTTGGAAGAATTAAAAGCTGCGATCGGTCCCGCTAAAGCAGCACTTATTAGATCACATTTTAATAAACAATCATCCTAATCCAGTTCATCTGCCATGATATTGATTTCTATCATTGGAGATATTTTCTCATACAGGATGTTGAAAACAGCATCTGAAATCGGCATTTTCACGCCATATTTTTTGTTGACCTCCTTGATGCATTTCACCGCATAATAACCTTCCGCAATCATACCCATTTCCATCATAGCTGATTTCACGGAGTAACCTTTTCCTACCATAGTGCCAAATGTGCGGTTGCGGCTGAATTGTGAATAAGCCGTTACGAGCAAATCGCCCAGATATGCACTATCTTTAATGTCTCTGTCTATTGGATGCACCTTATCAACAAAGCGCTTTATTTCCCTGATGGCATTGGATATCAGCACTGCCTGAAAATTATCTCCGTAACCAAGGCCCCTGCAAATGCCGCTTGCCACGGAAACCACGTTTTTAAGTACTGCAGCATATTCTGTTCCGTAAATGTCATCACTGCAAATAGTGCGCACATATCTGCATCTCAGTGCTTTTGCCATGTTTTTTGCCACTTGTGCATCCTGTGAAGCAACAGTGATATATGACAGTTTTTCAAGTGCCACTTCTTCAGCATGACATGGACCAGCAATGACACCTATTCGACTCAGAGGTATTTCAAAATATTGATGAAAATATTCTCCAACCAGGAGATTGTCACCGGGAACCATCCCTTTAACAGCAGAAAAAATGATCTTGTTCTCAAGACTTTCTTTCTTTACACTTCTCATCACGTCTTTCAAAAATGCAGATGGCACCGCAAAAATCAACACATCTGATGAAAAGATGACCTTATCCAGTTGGCTGCTCAACTGTAAGTTTTCCTCCATTAACCTTACTGAACTTAGATACCTGCGGTTGTGCCTGAACTGCCTGATGTGTTTTATATCATCAGGATTGCGCAGCCACCAGTTGATATGTTTTGTACCTTTGCAAAGTATCTTTATCAGAGCTGTGCCCCAGCTGCCTCCACCTATAACGGCTATCTGCTGCTTGTTCATTAATGGCAAAGTTAATCCATAAAAATGAATGAAACTATCTTTGCAAAATGATGAGAAGATTGGTATTTTTCTTTTTTTTACTGACAGTAAACCCGCTTTTTGGTCAGCAGTTCAGCCAGACCATTCGTGGAAGGGTGGTTGACAAACAAACACATGCCCCTTTACCAGGTGCTAACGTTGTATTGCTCGACACAACCCAACTCACTGGTGTCTCTACTGATTTGAACGGACAGTTTCGTATCGAGCAGGTACCGATCGGAAGAACCGGGATTAGGGTCACTTATATGGGCTACAATCCTGTTGTGATGAACAACCTCAATCTAAGCAGTGGTAAGGAACTCGTACTAAACATTGAGTTGGAGGAAAGAGTGATCACCGGTAAGGTGGTGGAAATAGTGGGGAAAAGAGAAAAAGGAGAAATCATCAACAAGATGGCTACTGTGAGCACCCGCACTTTCTCCGTAGAAGAAACAGGACGTTATGCCGGTTCAATGAACGATGTAGCACGCATGGCTTCCAACTATGCAGGAGTGCAGGGCTTCAACGACTGGCGCAACGATGTGATCATCAGAGGAAATTCCCCAACCGGGGTACTCTACCGACTGGAGGGAGTTGACATACCCAGCCCCAACCACTTTACTACCTTCGGCACAACAGGTGGGCCTGTGAGTATACTCAACAATAACACCTTATCTAACTCTGATTTCCTGACAGGTGCTTTTCCTGCAGAATATGGCAATGCCCTTTCAGGTGTATTTGATCTGAAGTTGCGTAACGGGAACAACGAGAAGAGAGAATTTTTGGGTCAGATAGGATTTAACGGGGCAGAGTTTCTGGCTGAAGGTCCTTTTTCTAAAAAACACAGCAGTTGTTATCTCGCCAGCTATCGCTATTCTACCATGGACCTATTTAAGATGATCGGCATACATTTTGGCACCCTTGCCGTTCCGGAATACCAGGACTTGACTTTCAAATTGAACTTTCCCCACAAAAAGGGGTACACTGCAGTATTCGGCATAGGCGGACTGAGCCACATTGACCTGCTAGACAGCGAAATAGACACAACCAACAATGCTTATGGTTATAGTGGTCGGGATGTACGATTCCTATCAAATATAGGAGCAGCAGGCATCACACACACCCGTTTACTCGGTAAATCGGCTTATCTCAAAGCGGTGATCTCCACCAACATTTTTGCAAATCGCATCGATGAAGATTCCCTAAGTTCAGCCGACCTTAAGCCGGTAGATTACTTTAACAGGAATTCCTATTATGGGAAATACTCGCTCAATATCTTCATCAATAAAAAATTCAATACCCACCATATACTAAAGTCTGGATTTTTTGCTGACCAGATGTTCTTTAAATTATCAGACAGCACCTATTATGCTTCTGCCGACACATTTATAACTATCTATGATTTTGACGGGTCAAGTCAGTTTATCCAGCCTTATGTTCAGTGGCAATACCGCATAAATGAAAAACTGAAGATCAACACGGGTTTACACATGCAGTATTTTACTCTGAACAGGGATTATTCAATTGAACCCAGAATGGGAATCAAATGGCAAATCTCTGAGCTGAGTTCGCTAGCTATTGCTTATGGGCTACACGGTCAGCTGCAACCAGTACAGGTTTATTTTGAAAGGAAATACCTGCCGGACAGTTCTTTTGTGATTCCAAACGAAGGTATTGGCATGACAAAAAGCCATCACATCGTTTTAGGTTTTGACAGACTTATTACCGAAAATACACGAATTAAAATTGAGACTTATTACCAACAGTTGTATAATGTACCTGTAGATATCCATTCTAACGGGTATTCTATGTTGAATCAGGGAGCAGATTTTGACATAGGTTTTCCAGACACTTTGATAAACAATGGAACAGGTTTTAATTACGGTATGGAGTGCACCCTGGAGCGTTTTCTCAGCAAAGGGCTGTATTATCTGCTTACGATTTCTTTATTTGAATCGCATTATAAAGGCAGTGACGGGGTGGAACACAACACTGCCTTCAACAGTAAGTACACGTGTAACGCACTGTTAGGTAAGGAGTTCGTTCTTCATAAAAAGATGGATTCTGAACTAACAAAAACGCAAATATCATTTTTTACAGACCTTAAATTCACATGGAACGGTGGACAGCGCTACACCCCTATAGACTTAACTCGTTCTCAACTTGAAGGATATACCGTCCTGGATTATAACAACCTTTTCAGCGAGCAATTTACGGATTATCTGCGCTTTGATGTGAAAGTAGGTCTGCGACTGAACCGAAAGAAAAGTACACAGGAATTTACAGCTTATCTGCAAAATGTGACCAACAGGCAGAACCTTTTCCAACAGAGTTATAATGAAAAGACAGAAGAGATAGAATATACATATCAAATGGGGTTCCTGCCAGTGTTTCAATATAAGATTGAGTTTTGAAAGACTTTTGAGTGATACAGAGTTGAAGCAAGCATTTGATGTCCTGTAACGTTTAGATGCAGATCCTTTTTCCAATATAGTGGTCTATTAATCTTCTCAATCTTTTTCCTAAGATCAATGCAGGGCATTTTTTCTTCTTTCAGCCAATTTCTCAAACTATCCGCTAGTTCGTTTTCTATCATAATCTCTTTCCTCTGCATACCCATCAGCTTGGCGGCTTTTAATATCCTTGTGCTGTCAGCTGCAAATTGAGAACCTATTTCCGAAGGCAGTAACACAAGAATCAAACCAGCATTATTTTCTTCACTTAGTGATCTGATCTTTCGCATGTTTTGTTTTATTATCTCCAGCGAAGTCTTTTTACTCTGGGGAAAATTTTTAAAATACCATGCCTGATTGAAGCATTGACCTGAAAAACCCATCATTATTTCATCTAACTGTGTAATCTTTTTGTAATACTCTTCCTGCCGCTGAATTTTTCCTAATTCACCTCTTTCTACCGCGATATGTATTGCATCAAGAAAATCATTTCCAAGATAGAGAACAAGCACGATAACATCCGGTTGAAGATAAATGAACTTTTGTATGAATCCGAGGTAGTTCTGTGGTCCATAATAACCCACACCACCATTAAGTACTTCAAATTTACCTGTGTTATTTAGATCGAACATTTGTTCAAGTACGGCTGGAAAAGATTCATTGTTATAGACAACACCATCCGTATGCGAATCTCCACAGACCAGAATGCGGATTAGTTCATTAGGTTTCTCCTCCCGGGTGTCTGAATCATTCCTGAAACCCAGATTGTTGGTTTTTATCACGATGTGTCCCCTGGGATGCTCCTTCCATTTAAAATCCTTTTTAAAATCAGCCTTATGTAGATGACCTGCCACCGGATCGAGGACATACTGTCCGGATGTATTATCAATGAACAAAGAAGAGTAGTTATTTATTCTATGCAGCCAAATACTGTAAAGCGAAAAAAGCGATACAAGAATGATTGAGGTTATTAATACTCTCTTCTTTTTCATGGGACTTCATTTGTGCCATAGAAGGGAATTGCCTACCATTTCCAATCACTTTTCTCCGGCATCCGGAACATCTATATCTCTGTTTTTTTCCAGAGGTTTCATTTGTGGAAAGAGTAAGACCTCCTGAATTGAGTGGGAATTTGTCAGAAGCATAGTAAGACGATCAATACCAACACCTATACCGGCTGTGGGAGGCATACCGTATTCTAATGCCCTTAGGAAATCCTCATCCAGCACCATCGCTTCTTTATCTCCCCGCTTTGCAAGTTCCAGTTGTGCCTCAAATCGTTGTCTTTGGTCTATAGGATCATTCAACTCGGTGAATGCATTACAAATCTCAGTTCCACAACATATCACCTCAAATCTTTCAACCAATCCCTCTTTACTTCTGTGCTTCTTCGCAAGTGGGGACATCTCAATTGGAAAATCGGTTATAAATGTTGGGTTGATGAGATGCTTTTCGCATTTCTCACTGAAAATCTCATCAATCATTTTTCCTTTTCCCATAGATTTATCTGTTTGGATTCCGATATCTTTGGTAGTTTTTCTCAATGCATCTTCATCCATCCCGCTGATGTCCACTCCGGTGAATTCACTGATTGCTTCATACATGGTATAACGCTTCCAGGGCTTTTCAAAATTTACATTATATCCCATGGTGTTGATGAGAGATTTTCCGTGCAGAGCAAAGGTGATCTGCTCAATCATGGTTTCTGTCAGACTCATCATCCATTCATAATCCTTATAAGCTACATAAAGTTCCATCTGGGTGAATTCAGGGTTGTGGTTCCTGTCCATCCCTTCATTCCTAAAATCCTTTGCAAATTCAAAAACTCCATTATAACCGCCAACAATGAGCCTTTTGAGATAGAGTTCATCGGCAATTCGTAAATAAAGAGGAATATCCAGTGTGTTGTGGTGGGTTATAAAAGGACGGGCAGTGGCACCGCCATAAATTGGTTGAAGGATAGGAGTCTCTACTTCTAAATATCCCTTATCCATAAGGAACTTGCGCATATAAGCCATGATCTCTGAACGTTTTTGGAACAAGTTTCTCACTTGAGGATTCACTATCAGATCAACATACCTTTGCCTGTATCTTTGTTCCGGATCTCCAAAAGCATCATGTGTTTTTCCTTCCTGATCGGTTTTCACAACAGGCAGAGGCTTAAGCGATTTGCAAAGCAGTTTCAGTTCTTTAACATGTATGGTTATTTCTCCCATCTGTGTGGTAAAAACAAATCCATGTATGCCTATAATATCACCTATATCCAGCAGTTTTTTAAAAACAACATTATACATGGTTTTGTCTTCCCCCGGACAAATGTCATCACGGGTAATATAAAGCTGTATTTTTCCTCCTTCGTCCTGCAACTCTGCAAAAGAGGCCTTTCCCATCACTCGCTTTCTCATCAGACGTCCAGCAATATTTACATCCTTATAGTCTAATTTATTTTTCTCGTAATTTTTCAGAATATTCTTTACTGTCACATTGACCTCGTATCCCTGCTGAGGATAAGGGTTTATCCCGATTTTTTCTAATTGTTCCAACGCCCTACGTCTAACAAGTTCCTGTTCTGTTATTCCAGAAGTCATCCTAATAATGTTTTGCACAAATATATCAATTCCCCTGTTGGCAAACATATTTACTGTAATTCCGATTATAAAACCAAATATTTCCTGAAAAATCCTTTCGTTAAGCACAAAAACCCTTTCTCCTGTGGCACCGTAGAATCCCCCCGTGGCGCGGGAGAACTCTTTTATTGCTTCAGAAAACGCTGTGGCGGGGTTTGTGCCCGCTGTTTCTTAAATATATGTTGTCAACCTATTGAAGATCATTTGCTTTCCTGTGATGGTTTATTATGGCTACATTCTAAAGATTTTTTCAATAAGATAGTGCTTAAATCATATATCTTAGAGCTTATCCTTTATTATTTTAAAATAGTAGCTCCGCATTATCTTGATAGCTTGGACAAAGCGTCTGCAATCCGGTTGTCATTGCTGAGGCGTGGCATCTTATTCTGTCCACCAAGTTTGCCGAGGGATTTCATATAATCTGCAAACCCTTTGGGTCGTATTCTTGTAATGAGCAACTGTTTCAATACATTGCCCTTTCTCAGATCATTGTAATATATATTGAGACGGCATAATTGCCTGTCAATTTCATGTGCCAGAATGTTTATATCTGCCGATTCTTCAGAAAATTCAATAAACCATTCATGGTAAGGCAATCCTGATTGTGGAGAAACTACAGGGGCTACATGAAAATCCGTGATTCCAGCATTATATATTTTAAGTGCTTCTGATAATGCGATTTCCACTTCCTCCGATATCACATGCTCGCCAAAAGCAGAGATAAAATGCTTGATCCTTCCGGTAACAATAAGACGATAGGGATCAGTTGAAACAAAACGCACCGTATCTCCTATTACATAACCCCATAAACCGGCATTGGTATTCAATACTAGAGCATAACTCTCTCCTTTCTTTACATCCCCAAGGCACAACCTCTCAGGATTGTCATCAAAGACTTTATCAGCAGGAATAAATTCATAGAAAATGCCACTGTTACAATTGAGTAACAAGCCTTCTTCTTCCCGGGTGTCCTGATAGGCGATAAATCCCTCTGAAGCTGGATAAGTTTCAATACTATCCACCGTCTTTCCAATCAAATGTCGGAAAACCGGCTTGTAAGGTTTAAAATTTACACCACCATGAACAAAGAGAGAAAATGAAGGAAATAACTCGGCAATTGTCTTTTTTCCCGATTTTTCAAGGAGTTTCTCAAAATACATCTGGACCCATGGAGGTATCCCACTGATGAGTGTCATTTTCTCCTTCATGGTTTCATCAACTATTCTGTCAACTTTTGTTTCCCAGTCATCAATGCAATTTGTATCGTATGAAGGGAGTCTGTTCCTTCTGAGGTAAGCAGGTACATGGTGAGCTACTATGCCCGACAATCTTCCTGTTGGTATTCCTTTGATCTTTTCCAGTTTGGGACTACCCTGCAGGAATATCATTTTACCATTGATAAATCCAGCGTTACCTGTTTCATTGATATAAAAAAGCAATGCATTCCTTGCAGCTTTTATATGATGCGGAAGAGATTCTTTGGTTATAGGAATGTATTTAATCCCGGAAGTGGTTCCTGATGTTTTGCAAAGGTAAACAGGTTTTCCCGGCCACAAGATATTCGGCTTGCCTGATTTTATTTCTTCAATATAATGGAGTAGTTGTTCATAGTCGCAGATATCTACTGCCTGCTGGAAAGACTTATAATCTTCAATTTCCTTCAGATAATTAGCTTTTCCAAAAACTGTAGCTGCCGCTTCAGAAACCAGTGTTAGCATCAGGTTTTGCTGTATTTCCACCGCATGCTCTGTTTCTGCTTTTAGATTATGCACAACAGACGCAGCAAATCTTTTAGCTATGATTGCTTTAAGTCCCATCCATTTCAATCAGTAAACGCTCAATCACCTTTGGATAATGCTCATATTCCAATTTATGTACTCGTGCAGCCAGATCTTCTAAAGTATCTCCAGGCAAAACAGGACAGCTTGATTGAAAAATAATATTGCCTTCGTCATATCGCTCATTCACATAATGAATGCTGATACCGCTTTGTTTTTCTTTTGCTTCTATCACTGCTTGATGTACATTGTTACCATACATACCTTTCCCTCCATATTTTGGAAGTAAGGCTGGATGAATATTCACGATCCTGTTATAATACTTTTTAACAAGGTAAGATGGAAGCAGCCAAAGAAAACCTGCTAATACGATAAAATCAATGTTAAAAAACTTTAATTTTTGAGCGATGTTTTTCCCTTTGTTGAATTCATCTTTAGATGTTATTACACAAGGAATTCCTGCTTCTTTTGCAATCTGAACAACCCCGGCATTTTTGCTGCCCGATAACACCACACTCACATTTATCTCTGAATTGTTTTTAAAATATGTAATGATATTTCTTGTGTTTGTGCCTGTTCCTGACGCGAAAATTGCAATATTCTTCATCTTCATTACTTAAAAATCTCCTTACAAAACTAAAATGTTTTATTTGTGGATATTTCAAAGAAATTTATTATTACCAAAAACGTGTACTCCTATTATGATTCACTAAAGTAATAAGAAAACTGATTTTTTATATCTTTTTTGATTTTATCTAAAAAACTTGTTTTCTTTGCAACTTGTTAACTAAAACGCAAAAAAATGTCAGACGTCAAATCAAAAGTAGTAGCTATCATCGTAGACAAACTGGGTGTTGATGAAGGAGATATAACAGATGATGCTAGTTTCACCAATGATCTTGGAGCAGATTCATTGGATACTGTTGAACTTATCATGGAATTTGAAAAAGAATTTAATATTGCTATTCCTGATGATCAGGCAGAAAATATTGCTACCGTAGGTGAAGCTGTAAAGTACATTGAAGAAAACAGCAAATAAACCACTTTCTTTTTTTAATATAGCTGAATGGAGTTAAGACGAGTAGTAGTTACTGGCCTTGGCGCAATCACTCCACTAGGGAGTGATGTCAATTCATATTGGCATAATCTGTGCTTAGGTGTCAGCGGGGCTGGAAATATTACTCAGTTTGATGCATCCATGTTTCGCACTCAATTTGCATGCGAAGTTAAGGGGTTTGATCCATTCAATTATTTCGATCGGAAGGAAGCAAGGAAAATGGATAAATATACTCAATTCGCCATGGTCGCGGTTGATGAAGCATTTAATGACTCCATGCTTAAGTCCGAGAATCTCAATCTGGACAGATGTGGTGTTATCTGGGGTTCGGGGATAGGAGGATTGAAAACTTTCCAGGATCAGATGCAGGAATTTTTCGCTAATGATCAATCTCCCAGATTTAATCCTTTCTTCATTCCAAAAATGATTGCCGATATAGCTTCCGGCTTAATTTCTATTAAGTTTGGTTTCAGGGGGCCCAATTTCACAACTGTATCTGCATGCGCCTCATCATCAAATGCCATCATAGATTCTTTTAATTATATCCGGCTTGGAAAAGCTGATGTGATTATTACTGGAGGTTCCGAAGCTGCCATTACACATGCCGGAGTTGGCGGTTTCAACGCTATGCATGCTTTGTCCACAAGAAATGATTCTCCGGAAACAGCCTCCAGACCTTTTGATAAAGATAGGGATGGATTCGTGTTGGGAGAGGGGGCAGGTTCACTTATATTGGAAGACTTTGAACATGCGATTAAGCGCGATGCGAAAATTTATGCCGAAGTAAAAGGAGCAGGCATGTCTGGTGACGCGTACCATATTACTGCTCCTCATCCAGATGGTCTGGGAGCTGTTAATGTCATGAAAAATGCGCTAGATGATGCCCAACTATCCATTAGTGATATTGATTATATTAACGTTCATGGCACATCAACCCCTTTAGGAGATATTTCAGAAACCAAAGCGATACAGGAAGTATTTGGAGAAGATACATATAAATTGAATATAAGTTCCACTAAGTCTATGACAGGTCATTTGCTCGGAGCAGCAGGGGCGGTAGAAAGTATTGCCACTATATTATCAATTATTCACGGAGAAATACCACCTACAATTAATCATTTTACGGATGATCCGAAGATAGACCCAAATCTGAATCTAACATTTAATAAATCTCAAAAAAGAACTGTCAGGAAAGCTATCAGCAATACATTCGGATTTGGAGGGCACAATGCCTCTATTGCTTTCACAGAATATAACAATTAATCGCCTTAACAACCCGATTATCTTTCATTATACTTTTTTACTTTTAACGTCAATTATCTTATATGCTTTATTAATGAAAAGGAATAAACTAAAACGTGATTATTTCTTTGATTTTTTGATGATAGGCATCAGTGCCCATATTAAAGGGTATCGCTTATGTGGATTATTGAATCGGACACTGGGATTGGATTTGGTCAGAACCGAAGATTATAAATTGCAGGTGTCTGCTGATTCTTTTGAAACATTTTACCAATATAAATTCCTGTACGATGAACAAAATATTTTGTATCGCATTCTTTCCAACAACGGCAGCAATGGATTGCTAATACATGAGCTTAGTTTTTTTGATTATTATCTTATTTTGCAAGGGTCCTGGGAGTTATTAGACACTAATCAATTATTGAAGGATATTAAAATTAGTGATCATATTCTCACTGCTTCAGTTGTAAATCCAAATTCTTTGAATTCAAAGAATAATTTAATGTTATTATAAATAATATGTATCTGTCAAATAAAACAAAAATTGTTGCGTCTATAGGACCGGCATCCATATCTAAGCAGGTTTTAAAAGAAATGATCTTTGCAGGAATGATTGTAGGCAATGATCTTGTCATTAATATTACAAGTATTCCGATTAAAGAAAAAGGCCGTTCAAATATGTAAAAGCTAAGTAAAGTGGAACACTTCAATTAATACCCATTATAATTATGGCATTTAAACATATAAAATTGATCTTCTAAATTTTATATTTTTACTCAATGAGGAATAAAAAGAAAGGACAGACAAAGCATAAAGCTTTTGTACGTATGTTATGGCTGATGATATTTTTCAGCATTTTTCTTATCGTGGGTTTGGAAGCAATGATTGGAATGGGCGTTTTTGGGAAGCTCCCATCAGTAAATGTTCTGGAAAATCCAAAAAGCAATCTGGCTTCTGAAGTGTATTCTGCAGACCAGATATTGCTTGGAAAATATTTTAAAGAAAACAGAACAAATGTTTCTTTCAATGAAATATCCCCCAATGTGATAAACGCCCTGATCTCTACTGAAGATGAAAGATACCTGGAACATTCCGGCATTGATCTTAGAAGCTTGTTTCGGGCAGTTATTTATATGGGCAGCAAAGGAGGCGCCAGTACAATTACGCAGCAGTTATCAAAAATGCTTTTTCATGATCGTCCTGAAAATAAGCTCGGGAGGATAATTCAAAAAATGCAAGAATGGATTATCGCAGTACAACTTGAAAAGAGATACACCAAAAACGAGATCATTGCAATGTATTTAAACAGGTTTGATTTTATCAATAATGCGGTTGGCATCAAATCAGCTAGTTTGGTTTACTTTAATAAGTTACCTGATTCATTGAATATAGAAGAAGCGGCTATGCTGGTTGGTATGTGTAAAAATCCTGCATTATTTAACCCGCTTAAAAGACCGGATACTACACAATACAGGAGGAACGTTGTGCTTAATCAGCTTAAACGCAATCATTATATAACAGAGAAAGAGTGTGATTCGTTAAAAAAACTACCAATAATTCTTAATTATCATAAAGTTGATCACAAAGAAGGTCTGGCACCATATTTTAGGGAAATTTTAAGGGGAGAACTCAAAAAGATCTTTGCCGAAAAAGATCCTAAAAGCGGAAACCTCGTGATTGCTAAAGCAGATGGATCCGGGTATAATATTTATACAGACGGGCTAAAAATATACACTACAATAAACTCCAAAATGCAGCAATATGCTGAATGGGCTGTGGCACAACATCTTGGTAAGGAATTACAAAAAGACTTCTGGAAAGCATTGAAAAAGAAAAGAAACAATCCGTTTGATTATAGTATGACAAAAAAACAAATTAACGGTATAATGACCCAAGCAATGAAGAGAACGCAGAGATACAGGGTTTTAAAAGGAATTGAATGCGGGAATTGTGGCAGGCGAGGTAAAAATATCAATATCATTAAAAAAGACGGGAAGAATTATTATACCTGTTCCTCAGAGGAGTGTTCTAAATACCGGCAACTTGTATTGAATGATGATTCTATACGTGCCGTTTTTGATACACCAATTAAAATGAGAGTATTCTCCTGGAAAGGCGAGATAGACACTATTTTGTCACCAATGGACTCTATAAGATATTATAAAAGCTTTTTGCAAGCCGGTTTCATGTCAATGGATCCTTCAACGGGATTTATAAAAGCCTGGGTGGGTGGAATTGATTTTAAACATTTCCGTTTCGACCATGTTTTCCAAAGTCGGAGACAAGTAGGTTCAACCTTTAAACCATTCGTGTATACACTTGCAGTACAACAATATCCTCCTTGTTATGAAGTTCCAAATATTAAAACTTGTTTTGACCTTCCTGATAAAAGAATATGGTGCCCAAAGAATTCCGATAGAAAATACGGAGGAATGGTATCTCTTAAATACGGTCTTGCAAATTCAGTGAATACAGTAACCGCCTGGGTTATGAAGCAATTCGGGGCTAAGGCAGTTATTGATCTTGTAAGAAAAATGGGAATAACTAGCCCGCTTGATCCTGTTCCTTCACTTTGTTTAGGTGTAGCTGATTTATCTGTATATGAGCTGGTAGGAGCTCTTTCAACTTTCGCAAACAAAGGGGTGTGGATGCAACCAGTTTTCATCTCCAGAATTGAAGACAAAAATGGAAATGTTATTTATGACTACAGGGTAAAACAAAAAAGGGAAGAGCCCATGAGTGAACAAACAGCATATACTATGTTGCAAATGCTCAAGGCGGTTGCAGATGGCGCCTATAACCGGGAATCAGGTAAGAAAACAGGAACTGGTATGCGCATTAAATTCGGCTCCAGACCTTATGGTGGTTATATGTATCCAATCGCGTGTAAAACAGGAACTACCCAGAACAATTCCGATGGTTGGTTTATTGGAATTACGCCTGAATTGGTATCAGGTTGCTGGGTTGGAGCCGAAGACAGAAGTGTCCACTTCTCCCGAACCTATTATGGACAAGGGGCTAATATGGCTCTGCCTATTTGGGGATATTATATGAAAAAGGTAATCAAAGACAAATCGTTGAAGTTTAATACTGGTGATTTTGATAAACCCGATGGAACATTTGATGTTGAAATGGATTGCAAAAAATACTATAAAGAACATCAAAACACAGGAGGTTTTGACAATAATGATATAGATTTCGAATCAAATTAGCGTAATTAATCATGGAAATAGCAAAAGAAACACTTTTAAATGCAGGTGCCGATCCTGAAAGCATTCATATTATTAATAGAATATTGTCCGATTCCGGCTTATCAATACAAGCTAAATGGGAAAAACTTGCATTTGAAGTACTACATTCTGATACTGAGTATCAATTATTACAATTATTGCATCAAAAAGTTTTTAGCTATTCAGAAATGTCCGACAAAACACCTATGGCATGGTACCCAACTGAGGATATAATAACTGATTCTAATATAGGTAAGCTTTGTTCCCAAATGAATTGTAATTATAATGAGTTTCGCAAATGGTCTGTAATAAATAGAACCTCTTTCTGGGACACAATCATTAAAAAGACCGAAATCTCTTTCATGAAGGATTATTCAGCTGTAATTCAGTTTGATAAAGGTCTTGAAGAACCTCATTGGTTGCCAGATGCTGTATTTAATATCAGCGAATCGTGTTTTAAGGATTCCAACATGAACAAGCCCGCTATAATATATCAACCTGAAAACGGTAGCATTCAATCATGGACGTACAAATATCTAAACATCGTTGCATGTAAAGTTGCTAATGCACTGGTAGAAATGGGATTGAAAAAAGGAGACAGCATCGCAATTGATATGCCAATGACTGCTGAATCTATTGCGATCTATTTGGGTATAATAAAATTTGGTGGTGTTGTTGTGTCGATAGCAGACAGTCTTGCTGCTGTAGAAGTCGATAAGAGATTGCGTATTGCCAATGCAAAATTGATTTTCACCCAAGATGTTATCCTTAGAGCAAGGAAAGAATTACCCCTTTATAACAAATTTAACATGACCACTTTGCCAACCGCAATAGTGATCCCTGCAGGTCATTCTTTAAAAGTCATGTTGAGAGATTGCGATATATTGTGGGAGGATTTTCTTAGTGATAAGGAGTCTTTTGAATCATTTGGTTGCACATCTTCAGATTATTGTAATATTCTATTTTCTTCCGGAACTACAGGGGACCCAAAAGCCATTCCCTGGACACATAGCACACCCATTAAATGTGTAGCCGATGGGTATTTACACCATAATTTAAAACCTGGAGATGTCGTTGCCTGGCCTACAAATCTTGGATGGATGATGGGGCCATGGCTTATTTTTGCGTCCCTGATAAATTCTTGTACAATTGCATTATTTTACGGAGCACCCGGTGGAAAGGAATTTGGCACTTTTGTGCAAGATGCCAAAGTGAATATGCTTGGATTGGTTCCAAGCATGGTTAAGAAATGGATTGAAACAGATTGTATGAAGGGCCTTGATTGGAGTAGTATTAATATTTTTAGTTCAACCGGGGAGAGTTCTAATCCTCAGGATTATCTTTGGCTTATGTGCAAAGCTGGCTGGAAGCCGGTGATTGAATACTGTGGCGGAACAGAAATCGGTGGCGGATATTTCACCGGAACCGTTGTGCAACCAGCCTCTCCTTCAACATTTTCAACAACAGCTCTTGGGCTTGACGTTATTATCATGGATAATAATGGAAAACCCAATCCAACAGGCGAACTGTTTATTATTCCTCCATCAATTGGTCTGTCAACATCACTTATTAACAAAGACCACCATGAAGTATATTACCTTGATACACCTGATGTTTTGCCGGATTACATGGGAAGTTCAGGAGTAAGGATTGGAGATCAGTTCAAAGAATATGGGTTTGCCCCAACTATAAGAAGACATGGTGATGAAGTTCAGCAAATGCCAAATGGATACTTCAAAGCTATGGGCCGGGCTGATGACACTATGAATCTTGGAGGCATCAAAACCAGCTCTGTTGAAATTGAACGCTTATTAGATCTTGTTGAAGGAGTTACAGAAACAGCTGCCATTGCTATCAGCCCAAAGGGGGGTGGCCCGGAAGAACTTGTAATTTATGCTGTGCTGAACGATAATACAACAATTGATAAAAATGCTTTGATGGCTATTTTCCAATCATCTATAACTTCAAACCTTAATCCCTTATTTCACATTCGGGATGTAATTATAATTGATTCTTTACCCCGAACAGCTTCTAATAAAGTGATGCGCAGGGTGTTGAGGCAGGATTATCAGGATAGTTTACAAATTTGACCGATCATGTTGGCCTCCGGGTTTTTTCGTCACAAACAAAATATTATTCCCTTAGCATTCTTTTCACTTTTTACACTGTATGCGATATGCTCAAAAGGTGTCCTTGACGAAGGAGATGCAGTGATGCATTTTTTAATCGCCCGTTTCTCTTTAAGCCATCCTCATTTATTACTTGATCTGTGGGGAAAACCATTGTTTACACTGCTGGTTACTCCTTTTACGGTATTTGGGTTTAATGGTGTGATATTTTTCAATGCTATTGTTGGTACATCTGCTGCATACATAACATATTTATTTGCTAAGCAATTAAAAATATCCGGAGCTTATCTGGTGATTCCCGTAATGCTTTTTAGCCCTGTTTATTTCAGGTCTGTATTAGCAGGACATACTGAAATATTGTGCAGTTTAGGATTCGTATTTACCGCTTATATGTCACTGAAAAAAAAATATTCAATTGCTTCTATAGTCGCATCTTTTCTCCCATTTATCCGACCGGAAGGATACATTATTCTCTTTTGTGTTGCGATCGCCATTATCCGGTTAAGCCAATATCGTAATATCCCATTATTGTTTGTTGGATTTTTTACATACAGCTTGATAGGATACTTCCATTTCAATGATATCTTGTGGGTCTTCAATGAAAGTCCTTATACATATGAGAATGGTATTTATGGACATGGTGATCTCTGGCATTTTATTAGAAGTTATAGAGGAATAGTTGGCAATCCTATTGTTTTTATCCTTTGTACCGGTATATTGTATTTCCTGGCTTCTCCATTTCTAAAAAAACACAAAAGCTTCATAAACAACAACGAACTCACTGTTATAATGATGGGTAGTCTGGTGCTGGTTGTGGCTGCACACTCCTATATGTGGTGGAAAGGGATATTTGGCTCATTTGGATTAATTCGTGTTGTTACATGTGTCTTACCCTCTCTTACCATACTCTGGCTGTTTGGCTGGAATATTATAGATAAATACCTGCTTTCCAAAGTGCCTCAATTTAAATTTATCCCTGTCGTTCTATATTTTAGTCTGGTTGCATACGTGCCCTTGAAGAACTACGGATTTCCAATTCAGGCAAAGAAACAGCAGCAGCTTTTGGAAAAGGTTGCAAGTTGGTATAAACAAAATGCAGACAAGAAGGCCAAAGTGTATTATCAACACCCATATCTTATTTATGCCTTGGGAATTGATCCTTTTGATGATACTAAAACGGGTATGATCTGGTCACTGAATAAAGCGCACCCCGGAAATGGAATAACGGCAGGTTCTCTTCTTTTCTGGGATGGAAAATTTTCTCCTGTTGAAGGAGGTATCACCCTGCCCGGCTTATTAAAAGACAACAGGCTTCAGTTGATTAAGACCTTCAAACCAAACAAAGAAATACTTGAAATGTGGGGAACACCATTTGAGGTGTACGTTTTTAGCAAATTCTAAGTTAGATTTAACAAAGCTAAATACGCAGGATTTAATACTTCAGGGATTACCAATAGTTAAACCTTGACGTTAGCTGGAAATTGAATATGTCTGTTGATAACAGGCAGAACTAAACGGTATGTTTCTCAATTTTTTTTTTCGCCTTTAATTCAATTCTCTTTTTAATTTCTTTAATCTCGCCTTTTGGAATTGAATTTATTAAATGTTTGGTGTAATCGGTTTGCGGGTTTTTATAAATCTCATCAGCAATACCAATTTCTACAATTTTACCATCTTTCATAACCATCATGCGATCAGACATAAATTTGACTACTGAGAGATCGTGGGAAATAAAGATATAAGTAAAGTTGAAGTCGTTTCTCAGCTCATTCAGCAGGTTGAGAACTTGCGCCTGCACTGAAACATCAAGTGCCGAAACAGACTCATCGCAAATGATAAACTCGGGATTAAGAGATAATGCTCTTGCAATACAGATTCTTTGACGTTGTCCACCCGAAAATTCATGTGGATATCGGTGAAATTGCACCTCATTCATATTAACCCTTTCTAACAATTCAATCACTCTTATTTTACGGGCTCTTTCTGTTGGTAGTATTTTGTGAACCAACATCGGCTCCATTATCGCTTCTCCAATTGTCATACGTGGATTTAAAGAAGAGTAAGGGTCCTGGAAAATTATTTGAACCTTCTTTCTCAGGCTTCTTAGTGCTCTTTCTGATAGCTGCCTAATGTTAATCCCATTGTAAGATATTTCTCCTTCCTGTGGTTCAACCAATCGCATTAAAGACTTACCCAAAGTCGATTTCCCACAACCTGATTCCCCAACAAGACCCAGTGTTTCTCCTTTGTATAGATCAAAAGAAACATCATCAACGGCTTTTTTGACTTTGACAATTCGGCCAAAAATATCTCTTTTGCTTGCATAATATGTTTTAAGCCCCTTAACGCTAAGTATGGGTTCTCCATTATATATTTCAGCATTCCTGCGTTCAATGTCTTCTTTGGTAACGACAAGCTTTTTTCTTAACTGTTCAACCGAAGTGTTGCTTTCTCTAATCTCTCCTTCTTCATCAACATTAAGAAAATCCGAAATTGTTGGCAGCCAATGTAGCTTGTTGTGTAATGGTGGGCGACATGCTAATAATCCCTTTGTATATGGGTGTTTGGGATTAGAGAAAATATCAACAACATCTCCTTGCTCAACAATTTTTCCCTTATACATCACAAGCACGCGATCAGCTACATCTGCAATTACACCAAGGTCATGTGTGATGAATAAAATACCTATGTTTCTCTTTATTTGGATCTCATTCATTAAATCCAAAATGGCTTTTTGCACCGTTACATCCAGGGCAGTTGACGGTTCGTCTGCAATAAGTATAGATGGTTCACAGGAAATGGCCATTGCAATCATGACGCGTTGTTTCTGTCCTCCTGAAATCTGGTGTGGATAAGAATTGAAAATACGTTCAGGTTCTTTTAATTTCACATCCCTGAACGCATCCATTGCTTTCTCATAAGAATCCTTTTTAGACAGTTTCTGATGCAATCGAACGGCTTCAATCACTTGATTTCCACAGGTAAAAACAGGATTAAGCGATGTCATAGGTTCCTGGAAAATCATAGCAATGTCATTTCCACGATGCATCCTCATTTCTTTTTCAGGTAGATTAAGAAGCGAAATAGATTGATTATTTATATTCAATATGATCTCTCCTCCCGATATGCGTCCAGGAGGCTCCTGAATTAAGCGCATTATCGAAAGAGCTGTTACAGATTTTCCTGAACCCGATTCTCCCACCAACCCAAGGGTTTCTCCAGCATTGATATCAAAACTGACCCCGTTTACAGCTAAAACGGTCTCATCTTCTGTTTCAAATTCTGTAAAAAGATTCCTTACTTGTAGCAGTGGTCCTCCTTCCATTTCCCCCAATTTATCCTAGAAATAAAAAAGCAAAGGAATAAAATTACAAATATTATTTTTGTTCAAACTACTTTTATAACAATAAATTGAGTGTTTTTAGATGAATAAGCTAAAAGATTAGACCAAATCTTTATCCCGAAAAATTAAAGACCTCTTAATAATCATAATCATAATATGAAATGCTAATCTCTGATTTTTCGGAATCAGATGTCTCCTGAATTGATATTTCAAATTCATTGGAGAATTTATTTTGTGCTTGCCAGCTTGTGAAACTATTGTTTTCTTCTGATGGTTGTCCGTAATTATCTATGAAGTTATTTTTAAGATCATAAAAAAGAGTTTTGGGTTTATCCTCGTCAATATTGTTTATAAAGGCAACACAGTGTATTTCATACAATCCTTTTTCATCAAAACTATAAGAAATCGTAAATGAATCCGTTTCATTTAAATCATAATGGTAATACAACTCCGCATCTTTTTCTTCATAATCGGGATTGGTCTTTTCTTTTGATTTTACATCGTCAAATGTCATCCCTATTTCAATACCTCTGAATGATTTATTGCTGGTTAGCATGATTGATTCGTATAACGAAGCCGGTTGTTGCGTTGAGCATGCATTTATGGCTATTCCAAAAACGAGGGCAATCACTATTTTTAATAAATTCTTCATTTGTTAATAATTATAGTTTCAGACAAATACAATCTCTTTCTTATTCAACAATGACATTCTCAGATATTTCAACATTATTTGTGCAATTGTAATGACGTCTTTTTGGCAATAGGCTACGATTCTTTGTATATCATTGTTCTTCCAATATACTTTAGCTACCTCACTACCATCTATGTCGTCTTTTGGTGTTTGTATTCCTAATGTGTGCGCCAATAACTCAAGAGATGTATAATGCTTGTAATCCCCGAATTTCCATAATTCCATTGTGTCAAGGTGCTTTATCTCCCAGGGTTTTTTTCCCTGTATATCCAAAATATCAGGAATGGGTAAATTATTAACAAGCAACCTGCGGCATATATAAGGAAAATCGAATTCTTTGCCATTATGCGCACAGAGCCTGTTTTGCTCAGAATTAAAATGCTGATCTAGTAATTCTGAAAACTGTATCAGAATAGTCTTTTCATCATCTCCATAGAAGGACTTTATCCTTAAAGTTTTCTGATTTATAATATGTTTTATTGTGCCAACAGAAATGCAAATAATTTTACCAAATTCGGCATAGATTCCAGCTCTTTGAAACAATTCTTCAAAAGATTCATCAAGGCGGCTAATATTTTTTGCTTTTTTATCCCAAAGCTGTTGAAGAAAATCTGGTTGTTCCTTATAACTGGCATACTGAGGCACCGTTTCGATATCAAGAAACAACACTTTATCAAGATGAAATTGTACAGGCATTTTGACTAATTTGTCATTATTCCTTGCTTCTCTGTTGAAAGAACAGGAGCGATGTCTTCACCCCTGAAACTTTCGGCTAAAAATACATATTTCCCGGCATATGATTTCTCATCAACTAAAAAGTTAAACCGGGATATTTCCTCAATCTTATCAAGCCTATTAAAATCAACTCGCTTTATTAATGAATTCGTGCTGATTCCCCTAAACATGCAGAGAACCTGAAACACATATTTTTCTTCATGCTATTTTTGTAATATCTCCATTGAAACACCAAGCCAAGTCAGAACATCGGCAGGAGGATTGCTTCTGAAATTTTGGGCACGTTCATGGCCCAATCTCACGATCACGGTGTTCAGTTCGGGAATCACAAAAATATACTGCCCAAGTATTCCCCTGGCATAGAACACTTTCATTCCATTGTAATTGTATAACCACCAGGAAAATCCGTATCGGGTGGTATGGCTACCGTCTTTTTCAAGCAAATCAGTAACACTGACAGATTCTCTTACATATTCCTTCGAAACTATCTGCTGCCCATTCCAGTTCCCTTTTTTCAGATATAATAATCCCAAACGAGCAAAATCTCTAGCATTGGAATTAAAACAGCAAAATGCTTTTTCATGTCCATTTTTATTATCTAAACTCCAGTAAGCAGGATAATGCGCTCCGAGAGGCTTCCAAAGCTTTTCAGAAGCATATTCGCTAAGTGTTTTTCCAGTTGCTCTTTCAAGCACAAAACCAAGTATTTGTGTATTGCCACTTTGATAGTCAAATGTTATTCCCGGACTTGATTTAGGTTCATACTGCATCACAAGTTTCCAAAGGTTACTCCCATAGTATGCCTTTGCAGGAAAAGAAAATGGTCCGGAATAGCTTTCATCAAATCCAATACCACTGCTCATTGTAAGCAAATGCCTGATTGTGATCTTGCTTCTCAATCCTTTTTTAAACTCCGGTATAAATTCTCCCACTGCCTGATCTACATCCCTGATTAATCCATCCTTTATTGCTATTCCAACCAAAATACTGCAAATTGTTTTAGCCATAGAAAACGAGTTTGAATTTGTTTTCAGATCATAATCATCCCAATATTTTTCATACAAAATGGAATCATCTTCTATTACCAGGTAAGCAACCGTTTTATAAGCAATGATTTCTCTCATTAATTTGTTGGAAAGCTTATGTTTGTTATAATGTTTACTTATGGGTAAGGCTTGATAATTGCCTGACTCAACAATCCGGTTTTCAAATATCCTGTATTCATCAATATCAGGGCCTGTACGCCCTTGCAGGTATGTATTATATATACCTTTATAGAGATAAGAATGCCCTGTAAAAACTATGCAAGCATTAAGCACGGTAATAACCACGAATATGCTAATGGTTATTTTTTTTGCTTTAGACATTTATAATTTCCATATTAAATATCTCAGATAAATTCTTAATCAGCTTTGTTTTTACGTCTCCCTTGTTTACTGAAATTCCGAGTTCATGTTGCATTGAAGTTACTTTTTTGTCTTTTATGCCACAAGGGACTATATAGTTAAAGTATGACAAGTCTGTGTTAATATTTAAAGCAAATCCATGCATTGTAACCCATCGGGACATGTGAACACCAATTGCACATATTTTCCTTCCTTTTTCTCTGTTCTCAGGTTCAATCCAAACACCTGTAAATCCGGGATAACGACAGGCTTCAATATCAAATTCGAATAAGGTTCTAATTACCGATTCCTCAATGCTTCGGAGATATTTATGTACATCTGTAAAAAAATAATCCAGATCAAAAATAGGGTAACCTACCAACTGACCAGGCCCATGATAAGTAATGTCCCCTCCTCTGTTAGTATTAAAAAATTGAATGTCTTTTTGAATCAGCTTATCATTATCAATAAGCAAATTGTCCTGCGATCCACTTTTGCCCAAGGTGTAGACATGCGGATGCTCGCAAAAAATTAGATGATGAATTGGGCTTGCTTCGTCTTTTATATTTTGTTTTCGCTTTCTCAGTTTGATATTTATAAGCTGTTCTGCAAGTTGTTCCTGATATGCCCAGCAGGTATTATAATCTATAATCCCTAATTCATGGACTTTCGTTTTTTGCATCTGCTATTAAATTACTCTTTAGCAAGTTCACTCTTCAAATAATCAATCACGTCAACTTCCATAACGTCTGCACCGTTTAATTCAGAAAGGAAAAAAGATATCCAATCACAGAAATGTACCAGGAATAATGTTTTTTGTAAATCGGTTTCCCCTTTTGAATATATCTCATAAACAGATTTGGTTTTCTTCCTGAGAATTTCAGATGTAATGTTCATCCGTTTTTGAATTCTTTTAAAATCATTGCTGTTTCTTAGAATCACTATGGCTATCTGATCATTTTTGTGTTTCCATCCAACAATCTCATTATGATTGAGTTCAGGAAAAACATTGTGCCCACAAAGCATCTTGCTGTTTTCGTTTATTTGTTGTTTAAAACGCACTGCGACACCCTCAAAGCGTTCATCTGAATAAATTACAGGTAATTTTCCAACTAGGTGACGAGCCATTTCCTCAGCATCCAATACAATCTGTTGTTCTTCACTGAGAAGCAATTCAATAAATCCCGATATCTCTCCTTTATAGCCAGAATCTATGACATCAAAATGTTCCAGTAATTTTAACAATGCTGTAAAAGAAAAGCCAAAAGCAGCCCTTGGTGGCATACCGGACGGCAGAAGGATATGTGCTTTTTTCTCTTTTTCAGCAATCTCAAGCATTTTACCACCTGATGTAATGCATGCAATCGTAGTGTTTTTTTCCAACGCACTCTGCAAAGCATACAAAGATTCCTCTGTATTCCCGGAATAACTTGAAGCAATTACTAATGTTTCATCTTCTGCATATCCTGGTAAAGTGTAATTGTTATTCACCAGTAACGGTATTTTGCTCTTGCGGCTATAAAGTTGCGATGCAATTCTGCCGGCTATGCCGGATCCACCCATTCCGCTAATAAGCACCTGGTTTATATTTTTCCGTATCTTTTCATCCTGAAGTTCAATGCTAAAATCAAGCGATTTTCTCAGGTGAATTGCAAATTCTGATATCAGTGTTTTCATTGTTCCAATTAACAAAGGTAGTTTCAATTTGCAAAATAGTAACAAAAGTGGGCTATTTCTACAAGTTATAATTGGGCTTGCTGAATAATATGTTTGCAATATTGCAGTTGTGGTTGCATAATTACTGAAAAAATGTGTAAGCTTTTAAAACATTAATTTTGGCCTCAGGTGAAACCTCAGAAAGGAATAGCAATTCTGGGATCGACCGGATCGATCGGGCAACAGGCAATAGAAGTTGTACTGTCACATCAAAATGAATTTAAGATTGAAGTACTGTCTGCTTATAATAATGTTGACCTCCTGATTGAACAGGCATTCATGTTGTCCCCAAATGTTGTTGTAATAGGGGATAAGTTTCTTTATTCTAAAGTTAATTCGGCTTTATCATCAAAAAACATCAAAGTGTATGCAGGGGAAAGTGCGCTTAATCAGGTGGTTGAAATGTCAAGCATTGATATTGTCCTTGCATCAATAGTGGGTATTGCCGGCCTTCGCTCAACCCTTGCCGCTATTGAAGCTGGTAAACCTGTGGCACTGGCCAATAAAGAAGCCCTGGTCGTTGCCGGAGAATTAATTACCAAAACTGCTGCAAAAAAAGGTGTTAATATTTATCCTGTAGATTCTGAACATTCTGCAATATTTCAGTGCCTTTCAGGAGAATTTAACAATAAAATTGAAAAGATATACCTAACTGGATCTGGCGGTCCTTTCCGTGGCTTCAATACAAAAGAATTGCAAACGGTAACTGTAGATGAAGCTCTCAGGCATCCAAATTGGTCGATGGGCAATAAAATCACAATTGACTCCGCTTCCTTGATGAACAAAGGACTTGAAATAATAGAAGCTAAATGGTTGTTTAACCTGCAGCCCGATCAAATTGAAGTGGTCATACACCCACAGTCTGTTATTCATTCAATTGTGCAGTTTGTTGATGGAAGCATGAAGGCCCAGATGGGTCTTCCCGACATGAAGCTTCCAATTCAATATGCTCTTTCGTATCCGGACAGATTGGTTTCGGATTATGAAAGATTTGATTTTAACAGATACAGCTCTTTAGACTTTGAAAAACCGGATATTAAAACTTTTCGTAACCTTGCGCTGGCTTTAGAGGCAATTAAAAAAGGTGGTAATATGCCCTGCATTTTAAATGCTGCAAATGAAGTTGCCGTAAATGCTTTTTTAGCCGGCCAAATCAATTTTCTTAAAATGCCTTATATTATTGAACAATGTATGAATGCTGTCAGTTTCTCAAAACAAGCTGATTTAGATACTTATCTGGATACTGATAAAGAAGCCAGAAGAATTGCCAGCGAATTAATTTACTCAAATGGATATACTGATTAAAGCTGCCCAGCTCATCACCTGCCTCTCATTGCTTGTTGTGTTGCATGAATTTGGCCATTTCATTGCTGCGCGCATTTTTAAGACGAGGGTCGAAAAGTTTTATCTTTTCTTTAACCCCTGGTTCTCTTTATATAAAAAGAAGATCGGGGATACTGAATATGGCATTGGATGGCTTCCACTGGGTGGTTATGTTAAGATTTCGGGTATGATTGATGAATCCATGGATAAAGAGCAACTTAAAAAACCCCCACAACCATGGGAACTTAGATCAAAACCGGCCTGGCAGCGTTTGATCATTATGCTTGGAGGGGTTACAATGAATGTCATTGCTGCTTTGGTGATCTATAGCATGGTGCTGTTTTACTATGGAAGAGAAATACTCCCCTCTGAAAACCTGACCTGGGGAATGCATTGCGATTCTCTGATGAAATCTTTTGGGATGAAAGATGGTGACATCATTACAAAGGTAGGAGATGTGGTGCCAACAGATTTTTTTGATATTGCTAAATCTATCCTCATCTATGAGCCCTCATCAATAACAGTGAAACGCGAAGGAAAGGAAGTGCTTATTTCTTTACAAGAAGGAATAGGAGAATACTTTCTTAAAAATAAATTGAAACCTTCATTACTACCAAGAGTACCTTTTGTGATCGATTCCATAATCCCCGGAAAACCGGCTGCAGCTGCCGGATTTCTCAAAGGAGATAGCATCGTTTCAATTAATGGGAAGAATATTTCTTTTAGTAAAGATATTATTGAAGCGATTCGGTCACATCCTATAGAGACAATTGAAGTCGGGGTGATCAGAAACCATCTGTTACAACTAATAAAAGTCACTCCCGATAAAGAAGGTTTAATTGGTATTGCCAACAAAGACATAAAACAGTATTTTAAAACCGTACGATTGGAATATTCATTTTTTCAGGCCATACCTGCCGGTATTAAATTCGGTCTTAATACCCTTTCGGATTATGTAACATCGCTTAAAATGCTGTTTTCAGCTGAAGGGGCAAAACAAATTGGCGGATTTGGAACGATTGGCGGTTTGTTTGCTGCAAGTTGGGAATGGCACTCATTCTGGATGATGACTGCTTTCATTTCCATTATTCTCGCCTTTATGAATGTGCTTCCTATACCAGCATTGGACGGAGGACATGTTATGTTCATTTTCATCGAAATAATTACGGGAAGAAAACCCAGCGACAAAGTACTGGAATATGCTCAATTTGCAGGTATGATACTATTGCTTGCCCTGCTCATCTATGCCAATGGAAATGACCTGATTAAAGCCTTCTCGAACTGAGTTTTTACACCTGTATTCGTGAATAACTTTTATCCGCTTGTAATTAGCACACTTAAATATGCTCTAAAATTGCTTTATGCAAGTATTAATAAAATACATTTTGTGTGCATCGTTTTTGATGGTATGCAGAATTTTACTTTCCCAGGTTCAGGAAACCGATCTTGCTCACATGGATCCGCAGCTTCAAAGCTTAAACAATGCAGCAAATTATGATAACCTCTCAAAAGTGATGATCATTCCTTTTGAACCAAAACTTTATAATTCAGATGTTGACAATGCGATAGCCCATCATACAGGTCTGTCCCATACTCAAATTAAACAAAGATTAAGGCAGGGGCTCCTTGTGAATCTGTTATTAGATGCAAAACAAAATCACGCTGCTTTATTAATGAATGACAGCGACCGGGAACTTGTGGCAGATCTTCAGTATATTTATAATTCCATTGGATATCAATACAGACCGGTTCCGGAAAATGAGGTTGTGGAGAAGAAGCCATTAATTGAAAAATTATGGAAAAAGAAGGACAATGAACAGGAGAAGAATGATACAAGAATTGAAAATGGTCAGATAACAGGTTCTGCTGATAATCTGGAGCGATATATGTCAACACGAATAATTAATCCAAATATGTGTGCGTATCTCTCAAAAAAATACGAAGTTGGTGTTTTTGTGTTTATCAATCAGCTCGATATTCTTAGCTCATCCGAAAACGATTACAGAGACTACGCATCGGAAGATTATAAAAGAGAGATACGTGTGCATTATACATTATTAGATTACCGGGGAAATGAAATAGCCGGTGGCATGGCTAAAAATTATTTTTCTTCGGAAATTAACGATATGAACGTTATTGTTAAAAAACTTTTCCCTGAAATTACTTCAAAAATAGCAGCACATATTCCTGTCGATATAGAAACTATTAATAGCAAAGAAATTATTACGGAAAAAGAGCAATCCGGAGAGAAAAAGGAAAAGGATTTAATGAGACAGTATTAATTACTCTTGTCTTCCTTCATAAAATTTATTAGCCCTTGTGTCAGGGTTCCCGCTGGTTTTAATGTATTAGCTGTTGGTTTTAATACCGGAGTCGTTACTTCTTTGTTAGTAGTAGGTACTTTTATATTAGTAGTAGGTACTTCTATATTAGTAGTAGGTACTTCTAAGTTAGTAGCAAGTACTTCTAAGTTAGTAGTAGGAACTTCTGTGTTAGAAGTAGGAACTTCTGTGTTAGAAGTAGGAACTTCTATGTTAGAAGTAGGTGATTCTATTCTATAATCAGGAGATTCCGTGGTAGAATCAGGAGATTC
>CAZUDW010000004.1:38425-54097 GCA_964619305.1 uncultured Flavobacteriales bacterium | reverse complement strand
TCATGGAAAGACAAAAACAGCGGTTCTTTGACCTGGAGGGCCGCTGTTTCTTTTGGCTCTGTTCAATAAACTGTGTCAAAGTGAATAAATAATAAATTTGGTAATTATTAAAACACACTTAACTGAACAGACTCCACAGTTAACCGAACAGACCCAATTTGGACACCGCCAGACTCAATTGCTAAGAGCCGGGATACGCTTGCTAAACACATATATTCATTTCACTACTTACTGCCCCGCAGACACGAACGACTGACAATGAGGTGGGCTAATCGCCCGGTGCATAACAGCAGCAACCCAAAAGTGGCGGATTAATCGTTAAATAAAGGTTTGTGCATCCATCAAAGTCCGGGATTGGTGAATACGATCATTTTAATATCCCAATTCTGATACCTGCATTGGGTAATACACCGGAATAATCAAGAGATGTCCATTTTTTATATCGTGTGAAATTATCTTCATCGGCATATTTGGAGAGGCGGAGCCCTGCACCGACAAAAAAGTCTAATGAAAACATTTTTGAAATCAGGGCAATGCGATCACCAACCACTACGCCACCGCCCATAATGTATAATTCTTTGGTGATGTCTTTTTGAATCCCAGCGTCATTCAAATAATAATAATTCTCAGAAGTTAACCACACTTCCCTGAAAGATAAGTAAGGAGCGGCATAGATGCCAAGTGGTGCATTTGCGTTTTTATTGAGGTAGTTTCTCCCCTGAACTGCTGCACCCCAGCCGGTGATCATTTGTGGTGAGTAATAGTAGCCATTATTAACAAAAGAGACATTATCTTCCTGAACCGCTAAATACTTGTCCCCATAGCCTCCTTTTGATCCATAGGTTCCGGAGAATGAAATGTTCAGGGAAAAGTTATTTTTAATTGCTCTTTCAATGTCAAGTTGAAAAGTTGCTGTGAATAATTGCAGGGGGCTTAATTCAATTGTGGTTTTAATGCTGTCGGAATTATTCTCATTTGCAGCAAAACATGATAACATTCCAAGCAGACCGATAATGGGTATTATACAAATTTTTTTCATTTTACAGATTTTAGGATGAGGATTGCCGTTATCTTCAATAAAACAATATCCATAACTCAAAAGTTACATTCATATATGAATTTCCTGCTGACAAAATATCAGCGTAGTTTATTATCCCAAAGTGGCCTTTGTAAATTGTATTTGACAGAGCTTTTTATAAATGCCACCTTTTTGATAAAGATAATCGTGGGATCCGCTTTCAACAATCCTGCCCTGATCTATCACGAAGATGAGGTCGGCATTTCTTACAGTAGCAAGGCGGTGAGCTATAATAAATGATGTTCTGTTTTGTGTGAGTTTTTCAGTAGCATTCTGAATTAGTTCTTCTGTCTCCGGGTCAATTGATGAAGTCGCTTCATCCAGAACAAGGATTTCGGGATTGTAAACATATGCTCTGATAAACGATATCAGCTGACGTTGTCCTACCGATAAAGTTAACCCTCTTTCTTTGACATTGAAATGATATGTCCCGGGTAGTTTGTTTATGAACTTATCAGCTCCAACAGAAAGAACTGCTTTTTCTACGTCATCAATGCTAATAGCAGGGTTTCTTAAAGTGATGTTGTTAAAAATAGTGTCTGAAAAGAGAAATACATCCTGTAATACATATGCCATTTTGGATCTGAGAGAAAAAAGATCATAGTCTTTTATGTCATTTCCATCAATGGAAATAATACCCTTCTGATAGTTATAGTATCTGCCCAGCAGGTTGATGATTGATGTTTTGCCTGCACCTGTGGCACCAACAAATGCCAGTTTTTGGCCAATCTCTGCTTTAAAGGTTATGTCTTTCAGCACCCATTGTTCATTGTTGTATGCAAACCAGACATGAGAAAAACGAATATTTTTTTTAACATGAGAAAATGTCTTATTTCCAGTGTTTTCTATCAGATTATCGGTATTCAGTACTCTGAATATTCTAGCGGCTCCGATCATGCCCATTTGTAAAATATTAAAACGGTTGGCCAATTCCCTGATGGGCCTGAACATCATGTAAATATATAAAATAAAGGCGACAATATTTCCAAATGTGACAGTGTTTTCTAATGCTCCTTTGCTTCCCCACCACAATAATAGTGCGATGGAAAGAGCTGATAAAATCTCAACCACAGGAAAAAAGATGGAATAAGCCATCACCGACATAATATGCGCATCTCTGTGACCGGCATTAATCTTTTTGAATAAATCCAGTTCTATTTGTTCACGATTAAAGATTTGTACTATTCTCATGCCGGTAATATGTTCCTGTACAAAAGCATTTAATGTTGACACCTTATCCCTAACCTCCCGAAAAGCACTTTTTACGGCATTCTTAAACAACACGGTTGCCAACAATAACAGGGGAATTGAAGATAAACTGATTAAAGTAAGCTTCCAGTCTGTAAATAGCATAACCCCTACAATAAGTACCAGCTTAAATAAATCACCGATGATGCTTAAAATACCCTGGGAGAATAGATCGGCTATGGTTTCTACATCTGAAACAACTCTTGTAACCAGTTGCCCTATAGGGGTGTTGTCAAACTTTCCCAACCGGAATGACATTATTTTATTGAAAACATCCATTCTTATATCTTTTATCACCGACTGACCGAGCAGGTTTGTTGACCAGGTTTGCCAGTATTGCAGAAAGGATTCCAGCACCAAGGCAGTTATGATCAGCAGAATCATATTGAGAAGCATATCAGGTCTTGGAGTAATAATGTAATCATCCAGAGTCAACTTAATCAACCACGGTCTGAAAGGGGCAATCAACCCAAGCAGTAATGTCAGAGAACCAGCTGTCCAGATATTGGTACGGTATGGTTTGGCATAGGACAGAATTCTTCTGAGTAATGCTATATCCAATCCTTTACCTTGTACCTTCCTTGTCATTTGTCAGATAATTATAAAAAAATATTCACAGGATATTCTACATCGATCAGACAGAGGCCATGTGCAGGCAGTGATTTACCTGCTGCCTTCCTATCCTTGCTTTCTATAATTCTTATAAATTCATTTGAATTTATTTTCTCCAATCCAACCAACAGGATTGTGCCAGTCAAAGCTCTGACCATATTCCGGATAAAACGATTGGCTTTTATTTTGAAGATAATCCAATGATCTGACTGTGTCCATTCTGCTTCATAAAGAATACATTTATTTCCATGTTTCTGATCATTGGATTTACAGAAACTGCTGAAATCATCAAATTCAAGCAATGTCTTCGAGACCTTATTCATTAAACCGATATTAAGTTTAGGAGTAAACAACCAAGCATAATCGGAATTAAAAGGATCTTTTTTTTGGATAATAGAATATTTGTAAGTTCTTGATACAGCAGAAAATCGGGCATGTGCTGTTTCAGACATCTCCTGTACGGACTGTACAGCAATATCTGAAGGAAGAATGGTATTAAGCCTGTATTGAAAATCTTTTTCTACTGCATATTTTGAATCAAAATGAGCAAAGAAAGATTTCGCGTGTACACCTGTATCTGTCCTGCCACATCCTATTACGTTGATGTTTTCTTGCAATAAGGTTGATATCGCTTGATTTAACTCTGCCTGAACAGTTCTGGCATTCTGCTGAATCTGCCAACCGTGGTATGCCTTTCCATTGAACGAGAGCTCTATAAAATAACGTTTCAAATCTATTGAATTAGGTGACGCAAAAGTAGGATTTGAGGATGATAGCTAAAATCTGGTAATTTTACGGCATGAGAAAGATAGGCCTACTTTCGGATACGCACGGTTTTATAGATGACCGCATCGTTGAATATTTCAGTACCTGTGATGAAATCTGGCATGCCGGAGATATTGGTGATTTGAAGGTTACAGATCGTTTGTCTGATGTTACGCTTTTAAGAGCTGTTTATGGAAATATTGATGGGATAGAATTGAAAAAAAAATTTCCTTACAAACTACAATTTAACTGTGAAAATGTACAGGTTTGTATGACGCATATTGGAGGATACCCTGGTCGTTATGCAGCTGGAATTACCGAAATGCTTTTTATGAGCAATCCAGACTTGTTTATTGCAGGACATTCGCATATTTTAAAAGTAATGAATGACAAAAAAATGAATCTGCTTTATATGAATCCCGGTGCTGCAGGAAGGCATGGTATGCATAAAGTACGAACACTTTTAAGGTTTGAAATTGATGATGATCGTATAGAGAACCTGGAAGTGATTGAACTGGGAACACGAGTTTAATTATCTGATTCTGTCAATTGATCGAACCAGTTCCTCATCTTTTTTTATAGATCTGACAGACATCCATAGCAACACAATTGAGATTAAAGGAAAGACAACAGAAATTTTAAACCTGATCGATAAATAATATTCTGGGAGAGAGCGGTTCTTATAATACAAGGCAATTGCCAAAACAGTTATAAAAGTTATAAATTGCAACAATAAATTGATGCGACATAATTTTATCTGGTAAGGCCTGTGTTTATATCTGAAAATTGAAATCAGCGTAATAACACATATAACGGTACCCAGTACTAAAAGGGGGAATATAGCATAATCATAATGGCCAGTATGTGCTATCAGCCCGATATCGGATATAGTGTTTTTTATCTCTGAATCCGATAACTCTATCGAGGATAGAAAAAACCATGAAAGACTTAATAATAATACTAAAGACAGGTAAATACTTTGAACTCTTTGGATCATAATTGCATGTAATGATTTATATGGCAAAAGTGAAAATTTTATAATATTTTTTTGATTATTGATTTATTCGTATTATTGCAGGACAATTCCCGGTTAATCTGATTAGCCAGCTTTGATTCCAAATTAACATACACCGTTTGAAAATAATTATATACCTTGTTTGGTATTTATACAATAAAATTTATCTTGAAAAGAGAAATTAGCAATAAGCTGGTGAGGTTTGCCAGGTATGGTACAATTAAAACATTAATATATGTATGATATTATTCAATTGAATGATAAGCTCGTTAATGAGCTAAAATCTATAGCCAAAGAACTTGATGTTGAAGAGTATGAAAAGATGAAAAAAAAAGACTTGATATACAAGATTCTTGATGCACAGGCAGTAATGCTTTCAAAACAAAATGATGAAAAGGTTGATAAACATAAAAAAAACAAAATGTCAAAAAATGACCAAACGCGTTCTGCTCACAATCGTGGAGATGAACTCTTTCCTGAATTGAAAGAAGATGCAGGGAAGCAGCAATCTGAAGTGAATGAACCGAAACGTAATAAAAGTGATAAAAAAGTCGAAGTAGAATCAAATAATGGCAAAATTGAACCTAAAGATGAAGGTAATCATGCTAATGTTTCTGCATCGAAGATGCGATTGGATAATAATCAAAAATTCAGACAAAAAGAAACGAAAAAAACCGAGCCGGCATATAATTTTGAAGGAATAATCAGTAGTGAAGGAGTTTTGGAAACTATGCCGGACGGGTATGGCTTCCTGCGTTCATCAGATTATAATTATCTCACTTCGCCAGATGATATCTACGTATCCCAATCTCAGATAAAATTATTTGGATTAAAGACGGGCGATACTGTTGAAGGAACAATCAGACCACCAAAAGAAGGTGAAAAATATTTTCCTTTAATAAAAGTAACTCAGATAAATGGCAAAAATCCGACTGAAATAAGAGATAGAATTCCTTTCGACTATCTTACACCTTTATTTCCACAGGAAAAATTCAATCTTACGGGACATAAACAAGAAACAATATCAACCAGAATAGTTGATTTGTTTACTCCTGTTGGAATGGGGCAGAGAGCTTTAATTGTTGCTCAACCTAAAACGGGAAAAACAATTCTTCTGCAGGAGATTGCAAATGCTATAGCATCAAATCATCCTAATGTATATCTGATGGTATTATTAATTGATGAGAGACCTGAAGAAGTGACCGAAATGGCTAGAAATGTAAAAGCTGAAGTCATTGCTTCTACTTTTGATGAACAGGCAGAAAGGCATGTCAGGATTGCCAATATTATGCTTGAGAAAGCAAAACGAATGGTTGAGTGTGGGCAGGATGTAGTAATTTTATTGGACTCCATTACAAGATTGGCACGCGCTCATAACACTGTTTCCCCGGCTTCAGGAAAAGTGCTGTCAGGTGGGGTTGATTCAAATGCCTTGCATAAACCTAAACGTTTTTTTGGAGCCGCTCGTAATATAGAAAATGGCGGCTCTCTTACCATTATAGCCACTGCCCTTACCGAAACAGGCTCTAAAATGGATGAGGTTATTTTTGAAGAATTTAAAGGCACAGGTAATTCAGAGTTGCAACTTGATAGAAAACTATCAAATAAAAGGGTGTTCCCTTCTATTGATATAGTCGCATCAAGCACAAGACGTGATGATCTCCTACTTGACAAAGAAGTCATGCAGAGAATTTGGATATTACGCAAACACTTGGCAGATATGAATCCCATTGAGGCCATGGAATTCTTGAAAGACCGTATGCAGCGTACCAAAACCAATGAGGAATTCCTGATTTCCATGAATGGTTGATGCGGCCTGCAATAAAATATGCTTGCCTTTTTGCAACTGTTTCCATATTAACTAAACTGGTTATTTTCTACAGACATTTGCAATTTAATTCTACGGCTGATGTTGTACTTGTTTCTTCCTATTTACTTTTCGTCCTGCTTTCAGTTTTTTTTGGAATGCGTGGAGAAGCCATATTACTAAAAGTTAAACCGTCATTTCTAATTAATGTAAAATCGGGCATGAAAAGTGCAGCTGTCTATGCTCTTATAATGGCTGTATTCCTGTTTGTTTATTACAAGTTTATAGACACAGAGTATTTTTCGAAAAGAATAGCTGATAATATCAATACTTTAAAAAGCATTGATATTTCATTAGCAGACAGTACCAATAATAAACTTGGATTAATTAACAGGGATGCTATGATTGAGAATCAGATAAATACTGCAAAAATGGTTTTCTCTCCGTTTTATAATTCTACTTTTTCACTTTTGGGATTCCTTATAACCGGAGGGATTTATTCATTTCTTATTGCTTTGATGCAAAAACTTATCTTTGGCAAGCAAAGTTAGGATATGATTTCTGCTCCGAATTTTGTAATGTCTAGACCATTGAAATTTCCTGAACTCATCATCACAAAAACAGAATTATCTAAATCGAGATTAAGCAGATTTTTTCTCAACATAATAATGTCTGTATAGACTCTGATATCATCTTTTCCAAAACCTTGTTTTATTTCCTCATTGCTTATTTCCGGAAGGTCCTTTAGTGCCAGAGTGGACTGGTTAAAAAAGATAAATGCAATGTCTGAAGAATCTAAAGAACCACGATATTCTCCAAGAAACCTATTGCTTAAACTGCTGTAGGTGTGTAATTCAAAACAAACAATAATTTTTCTGTTCAAATACCTTTCTCTGACAGCATTGATTGTTGCTTTTAACTTGGAGGGAGAATGGGCAAAATCATAATAAACAGCAGTGCTTTCGTTTTCTGCAATAAGTTCTAATCTTCTTGATGCTCCTTTAAAAGATGATATATGGTGATAAAATATATCGGGTTTGATATTTAATGATCTTGTAATATAATATGCTGCGTTGATATTTTTTAAATTATGAATTCCAAATACAGATACAGGTATTAGCTCTTTGCCAAATATTAGGAATGTTTTTCCATTTATTAATTTGTGAGGATGAGTTGAAAAACCGTGTAAAATACCTTTAAATCCTGATTTTTTCACCACATTGCATAAAATCGGATCTGAATTGCAATAAATAAGAGTACCTCCGGGGATAATGCTATTAATAAAGTCTTTGAATTGTTGTACATATATTTCAAAATCCGGAAATACATTGATGTGATCCCAGGCAATACCATTTATTAATCCGATATCAGCATTATATAACATGAACTTTGGACGTTTGTCAATCGGTGATGATAGGTATTCGTCCCCTTCTATTATCATTAAAGGTGCATTACTCAACTGCAACATTTGGTCAAAACCTTCCAATCTTGCACCGACAAGATAATCAAATTCATGCCCTGCATTTTTCAGAACATGCATCACCATGGATGTAACCGTGGTTTTACCATGACTGCCACCAACCACAACTCTTAATTTATCCACAGCTTGTTTATAAATATATTCTGGATAGGAATAAATAGGCAGCCCTAATTCAATTGCTTTTAATAACTCCGGATTATCTTGTTTTGCGTGCATTCCAAGAATCACAGCATCAATTTCAGAGGATAGTTTTTCTGGGTGCCAACCCTGTTTTTCAGGTAAAATACCATAAGAAGCTAGACGGCTTTTTGATGGCTCAAAGAACTCATCGTCTGATCCCGATATCTCATTGCCTTTAAGAAGCAGCGCAATTGCAAGACTATGCATAACGCTTCCGCCAATTGCTATAAAATGTATTTTCATTTTACTGCAAGATACTTTTTATAAAGCATTATCGTATATGAGTATGAATGTAATTTTTAACAATTCTTTGTTACTATATTTGCCATATTATGGAATTATATGCTATAAACTGTGGGTACTTTAAATTGGATGGGGGAGCCATGTTTGGCGTTGTCCCAAAATCATTATGGCAAAAGAAGAATTCTTCCGATGAGAACAATATGTGTACATGGGCACTCAGGTGTTTGTTAATTAAAACGGAAGACAGGTTAATCCTTGTAGATAATGGAATGGGTAATAAACAGAGTGAGAAATTTTTTAGTTATTATTATCCGCACGGGGATGATACGCTTGAAGTTTCATTAAAAAAACATGGTTTCACTTGCTCAGATATAACTGACGTAATTTTAACTCATTTGCATTTTGATCATTGCGGTGGTTCGGTAAGGTGGAATATAGAACGCACTGGTTATGAAACAACGTTTCCAAATGCAGTGTATTGGACAAATAAAAGCCATTGGGATTGGGCATTAAATCCGAATGCAAGAGAAAAAGCTTCATTTCTGAAGGAGAATCTTCTTCCTATACAACAAGCTGAACAACTTGCGTTTATAAATCCATCTGAGGATGTTTTTCATCCCTTCCTCCCTGAAATCTCAATTTATTTTACCCAAGGTCATACCGAAAACATGATGCTGCCAATTATCCATCATCCGTCATCGACTCTTATTTATATGGCTGATCTTATTCCTTCTGTTGCACACATTCCGATGCCGTGGATAATGAGTTATGATTTGCGCCCTTTGCTCACTTTGAAGGAAAAAGAATTTTTATTGAACTATTCAATAAAGAATAACTGTATATTGTTTTTCGAACATGACCCTGCATTTGAATGTTGTAATTTAATCTTATCTGATAGAGGCATTGTGCCTGATAACTCAGGCAAATTAATTGACTTTTTTGCTTAATTAATTTATCTAAGAACTCAATCAAAAATTATTCGTATTTGATTAATATGAAAATAGGTTTAGTATTATCAGGGGGAGCATCAAAGTGCCTTGCACACTTGGGAGTCTTAAAGGCTCTATTCGAATTAGATATCAAACCTGACATAATTGCTGCGACAAGTGGAGGTGCTCTTTTTGGTAGCTATGTAGCAGCAGGCTTAACTCCTGATGAGGCGATTGAAACAATCATGTCAAAGGGCATATTTAACATATTTTCACCTTCCCGTAAATACAAGGGCATGTTTTCAGCAGAGAGAATTGCATCTGTTTTCTGCTCTACTTTGCCTGTTTCTACTTTTGAAGAACTTAAAATTCCAATGATTGTACCCGTAACAGATATATTAAATGGTACTATTATTAACTATTCTTCAGGAGATATCATTCAACCTATTATTGCCGCTGCCTCTTATCCCGCAATTTTTGAACCTGTAATAATAGAGAATCATCTTTTATTAGATGGTGGTATTATGTGTAACTTCCCAATTGCCTTAATAAGAGAGAAGTGTCAAAAAGTAATAGGGGTAAATGTTGGGAGGGTTTATCCACTGAAAGAAATAAAAACTCAAAAGAAGTTCTTTTTTAGAAGCATTGAACTTGCAATCAGCAGGTATGATAAAGTGAATCACGAGCAGGCAGATGTATTGCTTGAGCCTGTGGACCTTAATGAGTATGACAAATTTGATATTAAAAGAGGGAAAGATATTTTCAATAAAGGATATCAATATACATTAAATAAAGCAAAAGCATTAACGCAATTGAAATAAACCCAAATCCATTCTGTTTGTTAAAAAACGTAAGTAGTTGTGTTAGAGTAAGAAACATTAATAAATATAAAGAATTGTGCATAATTTGACACATTGAAAAGTCTACAATACAAGAATAAAGTAAAAATAATTGATATTTTTGTTCTTTTAATAGTAGATTTTTAAAATACATAAAAATACCTAAAACTGCTAAATGTAATATAATTAATTGCATATTTGCAATAAGTAAATAAATGTATTTATAATGGTAGTAAATATTGGAAAGAAAATTGCTGAAAGGGCAAAAGAGTTAAGGATTGGTCCGACCGAATTAGCTAAACTCATTGATACCTCAAAACAAAATATTCATGGCATATTTAAAAGGGTTTCAATTAACACTGAATTATTATATAAACTCAGTATAGCATTAGAATATGATTTTTTCAGTTATTATTCTCAAGGTGAAAAAAAGAAATTTGAGAATAAAGAGAAAGAGAAAGAAATCACTAGACTAACTTCAGAATTAAAAGAATTAAAAAAAGAGTTGAAAGGAGTTTCTGAAAAATACGAACTCCAGAAAAGACTAAATGAGTTATTAGAAAACAAGATCAATAAATGATAATCTGGTCTTATCGTTCAATTTAAATTATCTTCTACTTCAAACGAATAGTTTTATTGGCAATAAGTTGTAATACGAGAAGTTTATTGGTTTTTTAGAATCAATAAATATCTAAGCAAATTCCAGCTTAAGTAAAGGTATTTCCTTATTGAGCAATCCAGATATTTTATATCAACCTTTAAAATGTCGTTTTGAGAGTTTTTACATCCATAAGCGACATTTCCCTCTTTCTGAATTTAAACATTGTGTGGCTTTAGAAGTGATAATTACTTATTTATTTGTTTAACGATTTACTATGTTGCCAATTTGTGTTTTTTAAATAAACAAATTAGATTCCAGTTAGAATATTGATTCTGTATTATATACTTTTGCACTATTATTAATTAATTTCAATAGAGATGTCAAAAGGATTTTACAGAATACCAATTCCGGTTAATGAACCAATTAAAAATTATAAACCAGGTTCAGAAGAAAGAGTTGCATTAAAGGAAGAGATTGCCAGAATGAGATCTGAAATTATTGAGATACCAATGATCATTGATGGCAAAGAAGTTAAAACAGGGAACTTAAAGGAGATTTATCCGCCACATGATCTGAATCATTGTATTGGCAAGTATCATTTGGGAGGAAAGGAACATGTTTCATTAGCGATAGAATCAGCTATGAATGCAAAAAAGAAATGGGCTGCATTATCTTGGGAGCATCGGGCTTCGATCTTTCTTAAAGCTGCTGATTTGTTAGCTGGACCATGGAGAATGAAACTCAACGCTGCCACAATGCTATGTCAAAGTAAAAATGTATTTCAAGCGGAAATTGACAGTGCCTGTGAGTTGATAGATTTTTTTAGGTTCAATGCGCATTATATGACTGAGATATATGCACATCAACCAAACTCTTCGCCTGGTATGTGGAACAGACTTGAACAAAGGCCTTTAGAGGGTTTTGTATTTGCGCTCACCCCATTTAACTTCACCTCCATTGCTGGAAATTTACCATCGGCTCCAGCTCTGATGGGGAATACAATTGTTTGGAAACCTAGCAAGACAGCTGTTTATTCTGCCTATTACTTGATGCAGTTGTTCCGAGAAGCCGGAGTGCCTGATGGTGTCATGAATCTTGTTTATGTGAGTGGACCTGATGCGGCAGATGTTGTTTTTAGTAACAAGGATTTTGGCGGGTTCCATTTTACCGGCTCTACTAAAGTATTCCAGGGAGTGTGGGAAACTATCGGAAGGAATATCAAGAATTACCGCAGTTATCCCAGGATCGTTGGAGAAACCGGAGGAAAGGACTTTATTTTCGCACATAAAAGTGCTGATGCGAGATCATTATCAACAGCAATCAGCAGGGGGGCTTTTGAGTATCAGGGACAGAAATGTTCAGCTGCCTCAAGAGCATATATCCCATCAAATCTGTGGGATGGTGTTTTAAAAAATGTGAAAGAGGATATTTCTACTATTAAAACGGGCCCGGTTGAGGATTTTTCAAACTTTATAAATGCGGTTATTGATGAGGCATCATTTGATAAACTAGTCGGTTTTATTGAAAGAGCAAAAAGTGATCAGGATGCAGAGATTGTTGCTGGTGGAAGCTATGATAAAAGTAATGGATACTTTATTGAACCTACTGTGATAGTAGCTAAAACTCCTGATTATATCACTATGACGGAAGAACTATTCGGTCCTGTAATCACATTGTATCAATATAATGAAAATGATTTTGAACAAATGCTGGATAAGTGTAACAATACATCGGTCTATGCTCTTACAGGTGCTATTTTTGCACAGGATCGATATGCTATTGAACTTGGGTCCAAGAAATTGGTCAATGCTGCTGGTAATTATTATATCAATGATAAACCGACTGGAGCAGTAGTGGGTCAACAACCATTTGGGGGAGCAAGAGGGTCCGGAACAAACGATAAAGCTGGTTCAATGATTAATTTGCTTCGCTGGGTGAGTCCAAGAACAATTAAAGAGACGTTTGTTCCTCCCATTGACTATAGGTATCCGTTTCTTGACGAATCTTAATACAAAAGATTAACGTGCAGGTATTAGAAACATCCGTTAAAGAAGCAATCGGACAGATTCATTCAGGTGATCACGTTTTCATTCATAGTGTTGCTGCTGCCCCGCAGAAACTTATAAGGGGACTGATTGACAGAGCAAATGATTTAAATGATGTTACTATTTACCAAATGCATACTGAAGGGGAGGCACCCTATGCTGATTTGACTTATGCTGATAGCTTCAAAATCAAAGCATTTTTTGTCAGCAAAAATATAAGAGACGCTATACAAGCCGGAAGGGCAAGTTATATCCCTGTTTTCCTTAGTGAGGTTCCTATTCTTTTTAGAAGAAATATTATCCCTATTGATATTGCGATGATCAGTGTTTCTCCTCCGGATCGTCATGGATTTTGCTCACTTGGCGTTTCTGTAGATATCAGTAAAGCTGCCGTAGAATGTGCAAAAACAGTTATTGCCCAGGTGAATAAATACATGCCAAGAACACATGGTGATAGCCTGATTCACATTGATAATATTGACTATCTGGTACGTTGTGATGAACATCTCCCTGAGATAAGCACTTCCCACGTTGATGAAAAATTCAAACAAATTGGTGAGAATGTAGCCAACCTGATTGAAGACAGATCAACAATTCAAATGGGTATTGGCATCATACCTGATGCCATCTTACCATTTTTATCCGGGCATAAAGACCTTGGTGTGCATACCGAGATATTCTCTGATGGAATATTGCCTCTGGTTGAAAAAGGGGTAATAAATGGTCGATTTAAGGGTAAACACAGAGGACGTATCGTTTCTTCTTTTGTAATGGGGACTAAAAAGCTTTATGATTTTATAGATGACAATCCTTTGGTTGAACTCCTGGAATCAAGTTATGTGAATGATATTCAAGTTATCAGGCAAAATCCGAAAATGACTTCCATAAACAGTGCGATAGAAGTGGACATTACAGGTCAGGTATGTGCCGATTCTATCGGTAAGCAGATTTTTTCCGGTGTTGGAGGCCAAATGGATTTCATTAGGGGAGCGTCATTATCTGAAAGAGGAAAACCTATTATAGCATTACCTTCTGTTACAAAGAATGGCACTTCCCGTATAGTAACCTTTTTAAAGGAAGGTGCCGGGGTTGTTACTACACGAGCTCATGTTCATTATGTAGTCACAGAATGGGGTGTTGCCAACTTATATGGAAAAACACTTAAACAACGGGCATTGTCTATTATTAATATAGCACATCCTGATCATAGGGAAGAGCTTGAAAGGCAATCTTTCCACCTTTATTAATCTTGTTTGTTTTTATTTCCGTTTTTGTTGTTCCTGAAAATAAGATGTAAAAAATCTTTAAATGAGTTGAATTCTTCTCTGTAAAATATTCCTACCCCTTGGGTGTATTTAGCAGTATTTGTAGTTACCATATTTTGTTCATTAGATTCATTATAGACTTTTGCTCTCAATTTTCCATCCTTGGTTATTTTGTATTCAAGAGAAAATTCACCAGCTAAAGAATTTTTATCGGTTGTGTTTTGCGTATTGTCGGTCATTCCTAAATTACCTTCCAAAATAACACGATCACTAAAAAGTTGGGTTGAGAGTGCAACATCCAGTTCCTGACTGCTGATTTCATCACCAGGGCGATAATCAACACCAATATCAAAATCATTGCTGATTTGTGATAACCAGTTTGTTAACTGATTTGACAGCAATTCAGATGTGGTTGATGAACCTATATTTGCCATATCTGTACCTGCTGCACTTCCTTCGGGTGCTTTAAATCTGTTAATCATAAGAAGAGTGAACACTTGCCTGTTCATCTCTTCTTGTGTTGATATAGCACTGGCAACATCACTTCTCGTTTTATCATCTGATTTTGGTAGGGCTATGTCAAAGAAAATTGAGGGGTTCATCAACTTGTCTTTCATTATTAATCTGCAATCAACAGGAACCCTTTTATTATATGTTGAATCTCTTAAAATATCAAATAAAGGAGCTTTTAGTTTATATACAGCAGTTAAATCAATCGTTGCATCATAAGGGTCACCATTCCAAAATATTATACCTCCTTTTTCGAGCAGGAATTTCTTATTAATGATATTCTGGAGTGTGAAAAGATAATCTCCTTTTTCAATCTCATACCTTCCATACATATTGAAATCTCCAGAAGAACTGATTAACATTTTAAGATTTCCATTACCCCTGCTTTTTAGAATGTCACCTATTTTTTCATCAAAAATAAGTTGCACTTCCGCATCGGGATTTACTTCAAGTTCAAATTTCATTTGAAGTCCATCTACTTTGTTTTGAATATTAGTTGTATCTGATTGTGTTGTGTCTTTAGTAATAAAAGAAATAAAGTTATTTTCAACAATCTCTTCAGGTTCATCCAGAGGAATAAACAACTTGGTACCTTTACCGGTTTTTACCTTGACATCAAGGTTCAGATTTTCCGAATACCCACTGAGATTGATTGTTCCATCAAGATATGCTGTTCCATAATAATCAGGATTATTTATTAGAGTAGTGTTCAGGCATTTTAATTTATTGGCATAAACGGAAATATCAAAATTGAAATCTTCGAAATTATTATGCAGAATAGTACCGTTGACGATGGCTATGTTGCCATCTTCATCTTTTACTTTAATGGCATCGAAGCCAATCATATCTTTTTGGATGAATACTGAAGCATCCTGAACAAGATATGGAGTATTAAGATAATCAACAAACATGTATGCATGGTTTATATTAAGAAATCCGTCAATTTCCGGTTTTAAAGGTGTTCCATGAATATTTATGACAGCTGAAGCTGTGCCTTGCAATGTGCCAAGCACTTTGCTTACGATTGGTTTAAATATAGCAAGTTGAAATTCATT
>CAZUDW010000004.1:32675-38325 GCA_964619305.1 uncultured Flavobacteriales bacterium | reverse complement strand
CCGTTATTTTTACAGATGATGAGTCGATTTCAATTTTATTCTTATTGCCTAATACCCAGATTGAATCTCCGACCATCAACCTGGAATCAACAAAACCAAAATGGAATTTTGATTTACTATACACTGTGCTTGTCCCTTTTAATACACTCTGTTCAAGTGAGGAATCCGAATACCAGGATGAGTTGAATTGTAAATTGTTTTTTAAAGCTTCAACATCAATATTATATGATCGCATCAGGTATCCCTGTTTTGTCTGTATGTTTTGAGCATTAAGATTTAAATCCAGAGTATTATCTCTCAATGATATCGTGCCATCCAGTTTGTGGATTTTATTATCTATAAAAGAAATATCATCAACCGATATTTCTGCATCAAGATCGTTATTGGTCAAATGGCCATTGATAGATAAACCTTTGAGAATATCAACCTGTGGGAGGAAGATTCTTGTATACAGGCCCAGACTGTCAAAATCAAAATTAAACGCTATTTGTTGAACGATGGTTTGATTATAATGCCTGCCTGTATAATATGATGGGAAAACTTTTCTCAGGACATCATTTATTGATTGAGGGATCTCCTTAAGTTTATATTGCCCGCTTATTTTCCCTTCCCCCAGGTTGGTTTTCAGAGTAATAGTTCTTTCTGATTGTTCTGTAAATTTACTGTTGACAGCTACATTTTTCAAATGCAGTTTTTGTTTTCCTTCTGAATAGTTTAAGTTAGCTATGACCAATTGTCCTGTTGCATCATCAATAGAACTCCCACTAAAATCTAGGTGTAAATTACAGGCCAACTTGGAAGAAGTGTCCCTGTCAAGCATGTGCAGTTTATTTAATCTCAAATTACTTAGTCTTGCATCTGCCTGTACTTTTATATTATCAGAAGTAAAATCAGCACCACCCCTGCATTTTAGAACTATATTTTGGTCAATTACCATGCATTCTCCTATGAATGTTTTACCTTCCAACTTTCCATTGAGTTTTATATCAGAATAATCATAATCCAAAAAACCTATCTGGGAGATTTTACCTGTAATATCAACCGATAAATCATTAATTGTTAGACCACTTCCCTTAACCGAGAGTTCACTGCTAATGACACCTAGATGAGTTTCATCTTTTATAAATTTACCCAACTGAAACGATTGAGTTGCAATCTTTCCGTTGTACCGTATCTTCTTATCTGCTTCACCAACGGAAAGTTGCAGGTCAGAGCTTACATCTCCAAGTTCTGTATTAAAACTTCCATACGTAACAAAATCATTTAAAAATCCTGTAAAATCTCCGGCAAAAGATATTCTTCCTAAATCTGTTAATAGTTCAGGTGTTTGAAGATGTTTTTTTTCGGAAAAAGGAGGAAGTGGCAGAGAGTCTAGGTCTATCTTATTAGTTACGAGTTCAGTGATTTTCATTATTACGAATGTCTCATCTGCTTCCGGAAGTCCGCTTATCTCCGCATCTCCTTTTAAATAGGAGTTTGGACCAAACTGAACAGACATTCGTTTTGCTTTTAACTTGTCAACCCTGCCGGTAAGAGAACCTGAAACTCTGAAACTGTAATCAGAGATGTATTCATCAGGTACAAAAGTCCCAAGATCTGCTAAGTGGATTTCAGAACTTTTTATTTCTGCATCCATGCTTACTTCGTGCATAAAATCCTTAAAGCTATTATAATCACTAAAGGCCAAAGTAAAATCACCTTCAATACCAGATTTCCCTGCATTTAACTTAAGAGATTTTAAACAAATTTTACTAGTGGATAAGGATATGTTCCCAATCATCTGTTGAATGCGGAAACCGCTTTTCTCCTTTAAAGAAAGAGAAACCAGTTGGGCATTAAGTGAATCACCGTTGAATTTCAGGTCATTTATTGCTAAATTAACTCCGGAGACTGCAATATCAGAAAAGTTGATACCATGCTTTTCATTTAGTCCTAAATTCTCATCAAGATATTGGAATCTTGTATTAATAAGAATGAGGTTTGAAACAGAGATGCTCCAGACAGGAGTTGTGGAAACAGTGTCGCTTGTTTTAAAATAATCCATAATAAACTGGTAGTTTAGTACACCCTTTCCATCATAATTCTTGAGATAAACACATGCTTCTTTTAATACTATTGAATTAATATCCAGCCTTTGTCTGCCATAATCTAACGCTGATATCGCAACTTCAAGTTCAGGTATAAATAAGAGAGTGTCGTGGTGAAGATCTTTTATCATCAAATCCTCCAGTACAAGGGATTTAATGAACTCAATTCTGACTTTTCCAATCTTTAGCTCTGTGCCTAATGCAGTTGCTAATTGCTTAGATAAAAACCTGGCAACACTTGTTTGCACCCTTTCAAATTGAAACGATATCAGGGTTATTAACAACAGACCAATGATTACTGCTATTGTTCTCAGCAATATTTTAATCGTTTTTTTGATAATTTTGATTTTGTCAGAAAAATAAAAACAAATACAAACTGTACACCTAAGTCAAAAGTATGACAATTGGAGAAACAAATTAATATACTTGGTATAGAGTCATCCTGTGATGATACAGCCGCTGCCATTGTTCAGGATGGAATGTTGCTGAGTAATGTTATTGCCGGACAGGATGTGCATAAAATGTATGGAGGAGTTGTCCCAGAACTGGCGTCAAGGGCTCATCAACAGCACATAATACCGGTTGTAGATTCAGCAATTAAATCGTCCGGAATTAAGAAGAAAGATATAAGCGCTATCGCTTTTACAAACGGACCTGGTTTGATGGTATCTTTGTTGGTTGGTTCTTCTTTTTCTAAAGGTATGTCTGAAATATTAGGTATACCAATGATAGAGATTAATCATTTACACGCACATGCTTCTTCGCTGTTTATAAAAAAGGTAGGAGACAAACAAAAGAGACCTTCTTTTCCTTATCTGTGTCTCACAGCTTCAGGTGGTCACACGCAGATTGTGAGGGTAGATAGTTATATAGAAATGAAAATGATAGGAACCACATTGGATGATGCTGCTGGTGAGGCATTTGACAAAGGAGCCCGTATCTTGAATTTTCCATATCCCGGTGGGCCTTTCATAGATAAATGGGCTAAAAAAGGTAATCCAACAGCTTTTCAATTTGCTAAACCGGAAGTACCGGATTTTAACTTCAGTTTCAGCGGACTAAAAACTTCTTTTCTCTATTTTGTCAGGGATCACATGAAAAAAGACGACAAGTTTATTGAGAAAAATATAGCTGATTTGTCTGCTTCCTTGCAAAAAACTATAATTGATATCCTGATAGACAAACTGGAAAAGGCTGCCTTGTTCACAGGCATCAGACAGTTGGCAATTGCAGGAGGAGTAGCAGCCAACTCAGGATTCAGGGCGGCTTTGCAGCAAAAGGCCAATAAACATTCATGGGATGTTTATTGGCCTTTAAGTGAATATTGCACTGACAATGCGGCTATGATAGCTACCAGAGGTTATTATAAATATCTTTGCAAACAGTTTGCATCTGTGCATTCCACCCCTAATTCTAATCTTCCATTTTGAAGATTTTTTCAGCAATATTGATCTTTTTGATTTTTGTGCCTGATAATCCTGCAACCGCGCAGGAAATGAAAGAAACAGTAAAGACAGAGATTAAGAACCCACGTGCCGGTTTGAGGGCATTAAAAACAAACCCATTTATATTGTTTTGGGGAACAATACCTTTCACTGCAGAATACAGGCTTTGCTATGAGTTTGTAAATTCACAATCACAGGCATCAGAATTAATTTTTTCTTATCTCGGACGCAGCCCTTTCTTGTCTCTCTTGGAGCAGGATAGTTTATGGCAAAAGAATAATCTGCATTTTGTGGTTAGTGGATTTCGTTTCCAGGCAGAACAGAAATTTTATATCCATTCTTTGTCTGTTGAAGTATTATCGCAGGATGAATATGCTCCTTTTGGCTTTTACATAGCGCCACATCTTTCTTATGCCACTGCCCGTTTTTCGAGTAAATATCTGAACTTGTATGATATTTATATTGCTGTTTCTCAGTTTAATATTAACCTGAAAATGGGAGCTCAGTTTAGAATAATGAATCGTTTTACCGTTGATTGCTTCGGAGGAATAGGTTATAAAAACAATGTTTGGGCACAACATTATTCCAATATAAATATTAAACGCATATCGCTGGAAGATATTCCAAAAGTCTATTCAGGGCATGTAAAAATACTGTTAGGATTAAATGCTGGATTTACCTTTTGATCTAAAGAAGCAGATACTTTCATCAATTACTTTTTCTGCGATAGGAGGCAAGCTTTCCCCTGTGTGAGGATGGGTTGCTCCAAAAGTATGCGTTCCGCCTTCTATTTTAAGCAGTACTGAGTTTTTACATGAATTGTGTAGTTGCTTTGCATCATCAAAGGGCACGGCTTCATCATTTGTACCGTGAATGAACATGGTTGGTATTGTTAGTTTGGAAGCACAGGAAGAAACGTGATAACGCTTTTTGTTTTTTAAAAAATCTTCCAGAAACTGATAATACATTGGCATAGACTGTTTGGTTCGGGCATTGGAAATATAGACCACCCCGTCCCTTTGCCATTCCTCTTTGGGCTTTATCTGAAGATAACGGTTATAACTTCCAACAGAAGACCATGTGACTAATTTTCTTATCCTCTTGTCTTCAGAAGCTCTGATGATAGATATTCCACCACCTCTGCTATGTCCCATCAGGTAAATTTCTCCTTTCTTATGTACAGAACTCAATTCATCATTGCTTTCAACCCAATCTGTCACCGTAGCCAGGTCACTTAGCTCTAGCGAGAGATTGTTATTGCCGAAAGCTTCGAGATCTTCAAAATGCTGAGGGGATTGCAAAGTACTTCCGTTGTGAGAAAAATTAAATTTGATGAAAATAAATCCCGCTTCTGCAAAACGGTCTGCAACTAAATTGAAATGTCCCCAGTCTTTAAACCCTTTAAAACCGTGAGAGAAGATCACCACAGCTTTATCCTGCCCTTCATTTCGATACCTAATATCTGTAAGTATCGGCCTTGAGTGAACAGGAGAGTTAATTACAAATTCTTTCTTCCTGATTTTGTCCGAACTCTGTCCCATTTATCTAATTAAACTAAAAACCTCCTTGCTTCTTTTTTGATGAATTCCAATGCGATGGAAGTTGGCGGTTTTTCTATTTCAGAAAGCATTGTAAAAATCGTATTGCTTAGATCAAGGCTAGAAGCATCATCGGAGACTTTGCTGGATGCTATATTGATCATCCTGATGGTTTCTTCCTTGGCATTTTTAATTAAATTCCATGCGTTGTCTGAAATGTAAAGCTGTTGTGTGATGTTGTGTTCAAACTCAGAGCGTATGCTCTTGAGCATTGCAGCTTGCAAATCTCTTGCAGACATGTCTTTCTGATGCACGCGTATCAGAAGTCCGTCTGGGCTGATGCGCTCAATAAAGAGTATGATACGTTCGTATGCCTGCAATCGTATCGGAAGGGATATCTTCTGATTTTCTGCCCGTAAATGGATGCTTTTATTTTTTTGTTCATGCTCAAAAAACTGTTTCAATATATAATATGCTGTTCCAAACACTACTACGGCAGGCAGTATATAAACGATGGATTTAGCCAATTCTTCCGTAATGTCCATGATTCTTATTTTGTGTTCAAAGATCGCAATAATAA
>CAZUDW010000004.1:0-32575 GCA_964619305.1 uncultured Flavobacteriales bacterium | reverse complement strand
ATTGAACAAGTGCAGAGTAGTATTTGCCGCAAATATATTTACAGAAGAAATAAATGCTTTGTCATACATTGGGTTGGGTGTTACACTGACATTATTGAAATCATTATATTCATTCATGCCGGGGCAAGGATCTACATTGATATAATTTGGAATAGTAATGGTATCGTTTCCAAACTGGTTATATACAACGAGCGTAACATCATACAATCCGGGATTAGGATAACATATGACTGTTGGGTTCTGAAGAGTGGATGTGGATGGATTTCCACCCTGGAATGTCCAGGACCAGGCAGTAGGATTGCCTATACTAAGATCAGTGAAATTAATACAGTCGTTTTTACAGATATTTGTGCTGTCTGCCATCAGAGATGCTGTAGGTGGAATGATGCATGTTACAGGAACCTGAATAAAAACAGTGTCATTCCCTCCTGCATTGGTTGCTATCAGCATCACATTATAATTGCCATTTTGATTATATATATGTGATGGATTTTGAGCAGAGCTGTTGTTCCCATCATCAAAATCCCAATACCATGCAGTAGGTTGGTTGGTTGTCTGGTCAGTGAAATAAACTGTAGGGCAGGCTGTTGTATCCCAGCTAAATGAAGCTACAGGTGGGATGCTGTCGATAGCAAGCAGGTTGCAATAAACGTCATTTGTAACATTGTTGGTTACAGTCAGACAAACGTTGTATGTTCCGTTTTGTGTATAAATATTCTGAGGATTTTGAGCAGTGCTGTTATTTCCGTCATCAAAATCCCAATACCAGCTTGTAGGGTTACCAAGAGATAGATCAGTAAAATTAACAATAGGATCACCTGAGTGCGAAAAATCTGCAATGGGTGCACCCTGAATAGTATCGGTGATCAACCTGAACATATAATCATCTGTAAGAGACAGCCAACTGCTTCCTGTCCAGGCAAAGGTTCTGTTAAAATATCCGGGAGTCGTTTGTGAAACCCACACGGAATCATTGGTGGCTATAAACCCGATAAAGACATCACCGGAAATCCCTGATAGTTGTGAAGAATAAGGTCTTAAATCAATGCGTGAGATCCTGTTTGGCTTTGCCAGAGATGCTTCAGGGAAAACTTTAAAAGGTGTAATCAAATCGGTACCGGGAACACCACCTCCATCGCTCCATATATGCACTTCCATGCTGTCATTGGGACGCGTGAGATCTGTATAATTCCTGATTAGTTCAGTAACGATATTTGTAGTTCCGGGCAGTGTTATCCTGACGGCACATCCTTTATAGGTAATATAAGAAGCAAAGGCATTCACATAATCAATTGTAGCACTATCAAACTTCAGGTAATTGCCTGATATATATGTCATAGTATCAGAAAATGCAATATTGCTGTTGCTTGATGCATCAACTGCCCTAATCCAATATTCTACCCATGAACCTGCATTTTGAGCAGGAATTGTAAAAAGATATGTGTTCCCGTTTGTATAAACACCGTTAATCATTTGAGGAGATCCCTGGTCAACTCTGTAATACATTTCGGCAGTATCAATTCCTGAAATATCAATTAGGTCTGCTGTAAAATTCTGTACGTCCATCGATGCTTCCTCCATTTCAGGTGGTGTGTGCATTATCAAAGGCGGTGAATTATCTGTTGTATCGCTTGTGATAAGGAAATCATCTATATACATTCCATCTTTATTCACCGCCTGGTCGCTTTTAAATTTGAACCTGACTTTCACGTTTGAATTACCTACAAACCCTCCAAGAGAAAATACATAGTGTTGCCATGGAGACCAAATATCTTCATCGCTGAACTGGGCAACAGACAACCAAGTGTTGCCATTATCTGTAGAAACTTCCACATACATATAATCAAAGCCAAATTCGATGCTGTAGATTGCCCAAAAAGCCAGGTATGCATCGTTGGCGTTTGAAAGGTCAAACCCGTTAACAAGCGTTGCTGTCATAGTCGTCTGATCAGGATAATTGCCAAACGGGCTCTCGGTAAAAGAATTTCCCGGTGAGTAGAAACTATCGGTATTGAGCCCCCAGGTACCTGTTAATGACCAGTTTCCTGTACCATTTTCAAAATCATCAAACAGAAGGGTATCTTGTGCATAAAGATTGGGAAGTATGGCTGTAAAGCACAGAACGAGAAGGAGATGTTTCATAGCATATTCAGTTAAAGTTATAGAATGTAAAGTTAAATATTTTCTAATTAACAATAGCAAACATTTTTAACGTAATATTAAATAAAGGAGTGATTTAGGAGTCGTATTCAGGATTATCATATTAGTTTGTTTTGTAGTCGGCAGATAAACAATTGGAAATCCTTTTTGTGTTATCTGTATCCTGCCGGGAATAAATAATTATCTTCGCACTTTACTAAAACTAAAAGAGATGAAACAAATAATTTTATTAATCACAATTTTTATTGGAATTTCGCTACAGGGGATGGCGCAAAAGCATAAACAGAAAAATAAGGATACCGAAATTAATTTAAAAACAGAACTGGATACAATTAATTATTGTTTAGGACTGAACATTGGCAGCACAGTAAAAAGCCAGGGACTTGAAGAAGTTGATGTTGATCTGATAAACAGGGGTATTCTTGCAGGGATGGGAAAAGATTCGAGTATAATAAATGAGAAGGATGCTGCTGTGATTATAAATTCATTTTTTAAAAAAAAATATATGGATAAATTAAAGAAGAAAGACATGGAATCGCAAAAATGGCTTGAAGCCAATAAAACAAAAGAAGGTATTATAACCACTGAAAGTGGTTTGCAATACAAAATATTGAGAAACGGGGATGGGGCAACTCCAAAAGCAACTGATAAAGTGAAGGTACATTACCATGGCACTCTGACCGATGGTACCGTCTTTGATAGTTCTGTTGACAGGGGAGAACCCATTGAATTTCCTGTGAATGGTGTTATTAAGGGATGGCAGGAAGCTTTGCAACTCATGAAAGTTGGCTGTAAGTGGAGATTGTTTATTCCTCCTGCGTTAGGATATGGAGAAAGAGGAGCAGGTGACTTAATTGGTCCGAATGTGGTGTTAATATTTGATGTTGAGCTTCTGGATATAGTCAGTCAATAGAGTTATTTTTGCCAGATAGTCATTTCGTTTTAATCGATCTGGAATTTGGTCTGTAATACCTATGGATCAGGATTCGAATAATAAATTTACGGTATCGGTTTGGGGTATTCCGCTGGCAATTACTCTGTTGATCTGGCTTGTCAAAATAACTGAGATCATGATGGAAACTCAATTTGGGAGTTATGGTATTCATCCCGGAGTTTTTAGTGGACTCAGGGGAGTTTTGTTTGCCCCTCTGATACATGGTTCGGTTTTAGAGCATTTACTTCCAAATACTTTTCCTGTGTTAATATTATTGTTGGGGTTGTTTTATTTTTATAAAAAAGCAGCAGTTGTAATTCTGCTATGGTCCTGGTTGATCACGGGCTTATGGACCTGGGCTATCGGGAGTCCCGGTTATCACATTGGTGCAAGTGGATTGATCTATGCACTTGCATCTTTTATTTTTTTTAGTGGATTGATCAGGAAAAACAATTCATTACTTGCTCTGTCATTACTGGTAGTGTTTCTTTATGGAGGACTTGTTTGGGGAATATTCCCATATAAACCAAATATTTCATGGGAATCTCACATATCCGGAGCAATTTCAGGACTTATATTGGCTTTGTATTACAGGCATATTGGTCCTCAGAGAAAGAGATTTGAGTGGGAATTGGAAAATGATGAAAATGCTACTGCTGATGACGATCCTATCAATCCTGCAGAGCATGAATTCAGGCCATTTTTAAAAATTGGTTATAGCAATATTAGAATTTTGCACAGGGCACATAGAATTTTTTTCTATTCCTGATCCTTTGATGGCGGGGTGAAGCAAATTCGTATGCAATTGAAATTTCGTGAGATCCGGCTGTATTGGAAATAAGACGGGAAATCGTTATATCGTAACTATACCCAATTTTAAATGTGTTTAGTTCATAACCGAACATAATAATAGCAGCATCATTGTTACCATATCCGGGTTGATATGCTTTTAAAACAGGAATACCTCTATACCACAATCCAAGCACGATAGGTGAGATATTCATATAACAACCCAGATCAAGTTGATCCCATTTTTCCTGGGCTTTATAAACAGCTGTCAAAGTCAGTGTTGTCGTTCTTTTTTTTGTGATGTCTTGTTTAATCGAAATATTATAACCGCCATGGACAGATCCTTTTAATGGCAACCGGGTTAAACCTCCAACCAACGATTGGTTTGGTTTATTTAAATGATGAAAAGCAGTTCCTAACCAGAATTTTTCAGAATATAATAACAGACCGGCTGCAGCATCCATGTATTGAACCGGTTCAATAGGATGCTCGGATGTCGTCACCCCATTGCCCCCACGAACCAGCTGATCGCCAAAGGTTAAATCTGAGAAATTGATATTTCTCAAAGTATAGGATAAAGAGACTCCCGGTTTAAGAACAAGTTTTCTATTCAACTGTGCTGAATAGGAATAAAAGCCGGCTAGATTCGTAAACCTGAGAGCACCACTACCTGCTTTATCATGAATAGCCATAAAGCCTGCTCCGCTGTTAATTTCCTGGAGATTGTGGTCATAAGAAAAGGCATAAGATATAAACGCACCAGGAATAGCAGCCCACTGGTTTCTATAATTGAGGATAAGTCTGCTCTGAACGGTATTGCCGGTAAAAGCAGGGTTGAGATACAGTGGAGCTGCATAGTATTGAGACAACTGTGGATCCTGCGCATAAGATGATTCTATTAATAGAATCAGAAGCGATATGTGCCACAGGATTTTCATATTATTCTTTTATCACCCGTATTTCTGTCCTTCTGTTTAAAGCTTTGCCTTGTTCATTATCATTGCTTGCGATGTTTTGCTTTTCTCCATATCCTTTGGCGATCAATCTATTGCCTTCTATGCCCCATGATATCAGGTATTTCTTCACTGATTCCGCTCTCTTTTGTGAAAGGTTAATATTGTAATTTTCATCCCCTGTGTTATCTGTATGTCCAGCTATTTCTACTACCATATTTTTGTTGTTTAACATGGCTTTGATAAGAGATTGAAAAGAACCGTAAGACGATGGAAGTAACTCATGTTCTTCAGAATCAAAATAAACGTTTTCAAGAGTATATGTGTATTTGTATTGTTGAAGTAAATTGTCTGTTGCGTCAGGAACCAGTGAGGTCAATCTTATATTTTTCATCACTTCCCTGTATGATTCTTGTTTCGGAAGCAGAATTGTCTCGGTATATATGAGGTGATTTTCTGCCTCAACAATAAGTTTGTATTTTCTGTCCGGGCTAACAATCATGATATATTTTCCTGTAAGTTCATTTGGTTTATAGATGCCTTGAACAGTGTGAGAAAATTCATCAATAAGTGTCATGCGTATTTTACAGTTGATGACTTCAGTTTTTTTGTTTGTCACTGTCCCTTTTACCAGCAGCACATTGGGTTTCATGTCAGGTAAATGCAGAATATATATATCCTGCATCCCAAAGCCGCTTAATCTATCAGAAGAATAATATCCGGTTTTATTATCACAGGCTAATGAAAAATAGATATCGTCATCAACAGTATTTATCGGGTAGCCAAGGTTTACCGGTATGCTCCACTGGCCGCTTTCGTCAAGTTGAGATCTGAAGATATCGAATCCGCCAATTGTATTATGCCCTTTAGAACTAAAATACAATGTCTTATTATCGGAATGAATAAAAGGTGCATCATCATCATAAATTGTATTGATAGTAGGCCCAAGGTTTAAAGGCAAACTCCAGTCTCCATTACCAAATTTCACAATTCTATAGATGTCTTTACCTCCGTAACCTCCAGGCCTGTTACTTGAGAAATACATTACTATACCGTTATTTGTTATTGTGGCGCTTGGTTCCTGATACTCTGAATTTATTTCTGGTCCAAATATTATCGGACTGCTCCATGCGTTCGAATCCTTAACGGACCAATAAAGATCACCCCCGGTTTGCCCGGAATTGGTTCTGTAAATCAGTAATAATTTCCCATTTGAAGATAATCCTACACACGCATCATGTGAAGCAGTATTAATAGATTCTCCCAAAACAATAGGTGTTGTCCATTTATTGTTTTTTTTTCGGGAAATATAGATATCTTCAAAGTATTGATTATAAGGATCTAATAACCCACCGGTACTGCCTTTTCTACGTGATGTAAATATCAATTCATCTCCTTTCCCGTTTATTAAAGGAACATATTCAGGGAATTCACTGTTGATCTGGTTACCGATATTTTCAATTTTAACATCTACGGGATTTTTAGTGAAGAGAGCAGCTCTTAAAGATATGTCAATCTGTCTGTCGATTTCAGAATTTGAAATCAATTTTTTATTAGTGCTGTTTTTATAAATTAAGTAATACCTGATCGCTTCATCAAATTTTTCATTAAGATGCATGCACTGAGCAATATTATAGGATGATTCCGTATTACCATGCTTGTATGATGATTTAAAGTATGGTAGGGCTTCTAAACGATTTTTCCTCAACTGGAAGATGCAATAACCGATATTATAGTTCAGTTCAGCGTTAGTGCTGTCTGTTAAATAAAGTCGTTTATAAATATTTAAAGCGTTGGTGTAATCATTCATATTGAGGTAAATCCCGGCTTCCTTAAAATCCCTTATTTGTTCTTTGGTAAAATTGTTTTGTGCAGCAGATTGAAGTGCCAGTAGGGACAGAATAAAAATTCCTATTACTACATTTCTAATCATTTTCACTTCTTATCTCAATAATGTAACATCACCGGCTTTCACAAACTCTTCATTGTTTGCGAATTTGCCTTGCACTTTCCAAACATACACATCCTGTTGGCAAAGTTTTCCCCTATAATAACCATCCCAGCCTATGTTGACATCAAAAGATTCAAAAATCAACTCTCCCCAGCGGTTAAATATCATCAAATGATATTCGGTCACACCAGCGTTTACAGGAAAGAATATATTATTGTCAATTGCGTTGTGATCATAGACGCCACCATTTGATCCTCCGGGGTCAGGAGTAAATGCATTCGGAAAGACAATTTCTCCACTTTCTTCAGCTATTACTGCATTAAAAATAGAAAAAGTATCAGGGCAATTCCATTGGTTATTTGATATGAGTGTAACATTGTAAACTCCGGCATTCTGATAATAATGTTCAGGATGTTCGTCAGAAGAAACTGATCCGTCACCAAAGTCCCATTTCCAATTATTGGAATATTCGGAAAAATTATAAAACTCCACTTTTTCATTCGGAATGACTACTATTGATGGTGCATTTCCGAAAAAAGCAATTGCATTCTCGTGCACAATTATGATATTTTGATGAATGGCCATATCATATTGACCCTGATCGCAAAACGCCTGTAACATTACCGTATAGGTACCTGGTACATAATAAGTATAATGTGGATTTTCTTCTGTAGAGTTGCCTCCATCACCGAAATCCCATAAGAAACTGCCGGCATTGACAGAGTTATTCACAAAATCAACTGAATAAGGAGCACAACCTTCACCTGAACCAACAAACTCAGCTATTACATTAACCACTTTTATCTGCCCGTAAGCTGTATCTTTACATCCGTATTGAGATGTGGCAATCATTGTAACAGAAAATGTGGTGTCCAATGTATTCGTATCGGTATAAGTATGTACCGGATTAGTACCTATTCCTATTCCTCCGTCTCCAAAGTCCCAATTATATGTCTGTGCCCCTTGAGTCAGATTTGTGAAATTTACAGTGAAAGGGCTGCATCCAAAAGAGTCTGAAGTGAAGACTGCTTCGATTTTAGGGTAAATCAGCACTTGCTTGGTCATTGTATCGCGACAACCTGCAGTGGTCTCACCGATTAGTGTTATAATGTAATTGACAGGGCTTCCTGTTGTGTTAGAAAAACTATGATTTATGATCTGTGAATTGGAAATAGAAGTATCACCATCCCCAAAATCCCAATAATAATTAACTGCGCCAGAAGAATTATTAGTGAGTGAAACATCCAGAGGAGAACAACCGCTTAATGTATCTAAACTGAAATCTGCTTTGGGATTAGGAAAGACCACTACTGTGCCATAAGAAGTATCAAGACAACCGAAAGGACTTGTCGCAATAAGAGTAACTATGAAAGTTTGGTTGTTTGTTGTGGTGTCAATAAAAGTATGAGTAGGTGTGGGACCTGATGCTGTATCACCATCTCCAAAATCCCAGTAATATTGTACCGCTCCAATCACAGCAGGAAAAGTTACAGTCAAAGGGCTGCATCCTGAATCAGGTTGAACCGAGAAGCTGAACTGAGGTTCAGGATAGACTGTGATATCCATGGATGCAGTGTCGGTGCATCCATTGGTTGAGGTAACAATCAGGGTAACGGTAAAAATTTGAATAAAAAGCGTTTGATTTTGAAAGATGTGGGTTGGATTCTGTAATGAACTGCCGGTACTGTCTCCAAAATCCCATTGCCATGCAACAGAATTGAGTGAAGAGTCTGTAAAACTTACAGAAACCGGACCGCAATCTGGCGTGTAATTTGTCGAAAAAATGGCTTTAGGTGCCGGATGAATGACGATGGTATCGTAAGCAGTATCCGAACAACCAAATGTTGTTGAAGAAACCAGCATCACAATGAATGATGTGTCTGAATCGGAATTGTTTACATATGTATAGCTTGGATTCACCTGTGTAGAATTGTTCCCGTCACCAAATTCCCAGTAATAATTTACTGCCCCGGTTGACGTATTATTGAAGTTGATCAGCAAAGGGGTACATCCTTCTGTAGTATCAGGAGTAAATGATGCCGATGGTTTTGGTTCAACGGTAACTATAAAAGAATCAATAGCAGTGCAATAAGCTGTGGAAACCGTAAGATAGACAGTATATGTACCGGAGTTTAAATAAATATTGGTAGGATTCTGTAAGTTTGAGTTATTCCCGTCTCCAAAATCCCAATACCATGAGATGATTGAATCACTTGAAGTAGAAAGATCAAAGAAATATGAAATCTCATCTTCGCAAACATTAAAAGGCTGAAAATCAGGTACAGGAGATTCATACACATGGACAATCATTTGAGCTGTGTCGGTGCATCCATTTGAATGCTGCACAATTTGTGTAACAGTATAATTCCCCGGTGCAGTATATTGTTGAGCAGGGGGATTCTGCAATGTACTTGTATTGCTGTTGCCAAAATCCCAATACCAACTGACAGCATTCGAAGAAGCATCCAGAAAAAGCACGGTGAGAGAATCACATCCGGATGCATTTGGTGGTATGATACCTGCTACAGGACTTGGTAGTACATGTATAAGCATTGTGGCTGTATCCGTGCAACTCGGAGAACCTCCCGTGACACCCACTATGAGTACCACAGTGTAGTCTCCGGGAGTATTGTAAACATGCGTTGGATTTTGTTGAGTTGAATTATTTCCGTCTCCAAAATCCCAGTACCATGAGTTGGCGCCTCCACTTGAATTATCTGTAAAATAAACTGTCTCACCCTCGCATATTGTATCGTTTGCAGAGAAAGCTGCTACGGGAGGTGCAACGATTGTGATGGTGAGATAAGCAGTGTCATTACCGCAGTAGCTGCTGTCAATCAGCATCACAGAATAGGTTCCAATACCAGGGTATGCAATATCATATCCCGGTCGGTTTGGAGGGTCATAGGGTTGCCAGGGAATAATTGAATCATAGTTTAAACCCCAATAATCACCAAAATTCCAATATTCATATCGTTGGGAGTTATTGCCCTGTGAAGAACAGTTTTTTTGCGTGCAATTATCAAAATGAACAATCGTATCCGGATAACACAATAATATGTTATCAGCACAAATCTCAGCCTGGTCAACATCCCAGACCTGAATCGGGTTGAATGTTGCTATAGTAGGATTTCCCTGGCTGCAATAATTTTCGGCATATAAAGTCAGGATGGTATTACAATTTACGGTATTTGGTTGATATACATGAAAAATAGTGTCTTGCCAGTTTGTATAATCGAAATAATCCTGGGGACTTCCATCTCCCCAATCCCATGTAAAATGTGAGGTTTGGGAGACCTTTGTACTGGAATTTACAACCCACAATGTATCGGGTGCACATATTTGTGTTGAAATGCCAACCGGTATCTGGATAGATGCGTTGACGGCTTCTTCCATCACAACTACACCAGTGATAACACAACTGTTGTTCAAATCGGTAAAAGTGACTATAAAGGTATCAACTGTTGCAAGGTAAGTATGCGATACGAAATTAGGTGGAATCAGATTCGGACCATTCGAAACAGGACTTCCGTCTCCCCAGTCAATTGTCCATGGTCCAATGATATTGGGTGACTGTATAAATAAAGTGTAGTCTCCGCCTGTACAACTGATCCAATATGGATTTGAGCTTGGATTCCCTTGCCCGTCATATAATTGCGGACATTGTGAGAATACCGGTGATGTAAATAAACCCGCAATTAAAGAGAATAGTACGGTATATATCAATCTCATGTCCATTAATTTTCAATTAGTCTATTAGAATGAAAAATTTGTGGGTAATAATATGCTATACGCAATAATTGTATGACAGATACAGATTATTTTCTGAAAAGCTAAAAAATCATTTTAAATTATTACTCTAAGGTCATAAGTATCCGAAACTTGAAAAACAGTACTAAATATAAAGATTACGACCAATGATAATGACACAAACGAATATGTCGGCAACACGAATAATTTCTGTGTCATTTTTTAATTAACGAATCTAAGTGATCTTTATTCCCGGTACAGTTTAGTGAACAGACTTCGGGAGGGGTGCTGTGGAACTTACAGGGGGTTTTTGTAGCGGAGAGGGGTGCAAAGTTGAGTTTGCACGTGTCTCTGTGTGCAGCTATAGGGTTCTCTATGCTTAAAAACAGAATACGGTAAAATCAACTCATCCGTTTGGCTGAAAGGATGAGATTAGAAAAAGTTGGATTGCGTTTGATTGAGGTGATTTTGATGGAGATAATTTTCTTGTTTTAAAGTTTTATTTTTAATTTTGAAAATTAGTTGCTTTGGTTAATAAGAATCTTAATAAATAATCTGTATAAAATCTGCATTATGAAACCTGACTGTAAAATTTTAAAGAATATCATCTTTTTTTATCTGTTTCTCCTAACGTCTGTATCCTTTGCACAGGGCAAAATTGCCTGGACTCAAAAACCATTTGAGCAAAAAGTATTTGTTGAAAACAAGGGACAATTTGATGGTGTTATTGACGAAGATGTTAAGTACTGTGCCAGAAACGGTGGAGTGGATATTTATTTTCATAATCATGGAATTGTTTGGAAATATGCTGATGTGGTATATGAAAAGCACGAAGATACTTCTGATAAAAGAGAAGAAAGAGAAAATGCCAAAGTAGAAAGTAAGTTTCTTTATATGAATTGGATCGGGGTAAACCCAAATGCTAAAATTAAAAAAGGGAAACAACTTGATTTTTATTATACATACGGAACAGAGAATAATAGTGGTAAAACGATCACTGCCAGTGCATATGATGAAATCACATACACAGACCTATATCCAGGGATTGATGTTGTTTACAGAATTAGTGAGGGTGAAAAAACAGGTTTTAAATACACAATTATTGTGCATCCCGGAGCTGATGTATCATTAATCAGGATGAGATATGATAATGCGGAGTCTGTTGAAAAGGATGATCTTGGTAATATTATAGCTAAAAGTTCTTTTGGACCGGTAATAGATCATGCTCCTGAATTGATTGAATCAGGAGGGAAGAACATAACTGCTGATGGAGCATTTGTATTAAACAATAATGATGTGAGTATTCAGTTGCAGGAATACGACAATTCAGAAGCGCTCATTATTGATCCATGGACTTCAAATCCTTCGTTCCCCACCAATAAAGCCTATGATATAAATTATGACCTGAACGGAAATGTGTTTGTTTATGGTTCATATAGCCCGTACCAGGTAGCCAAATTTAATAGTTCCGGCACATTGCAGTGGACTTATAGTGCAGTAGCTCTTTCAGGAATTTATTATGGTGACTTTGCTGTTGATGAAGGATCGGGATCAAGTTATTTGTTTGAAGCTTTTGCTGGCACAGGGGCCAAAATAATCAAGTTAAACTCTGCCGGTACCCAAGTGGGATCATGGAACGGCAATCCAAACTTCAGAGAAATGTGGCGAGCAGATTACAACAGGTGTATAGATAAGATCATCGTTGGTGGTGGCGGGACATCTGTGCCTTCATATCAAGCTGTTGAAGTGGATACAAATTTAACAACTATGACACCCGTGAATGTTTTATCAACAAATGAGGCTTATCATGATGTAGCTTTATTTACTATTGACAACAACAGCAATTACTGCTATATGTTATTTGCATATAATCTCGTTAGTACTAACTTTAATAATTCTATTGTTAAATGCCCTATACCGGGATTAGTACCTATTACATACATGGTTCCAGGTAATCATACTTTTCAGGAAGCATATAGCGTTACCTATGTACCTACTGCTGCAAATGGGATGAATGGAATGGCTTGCAGTTCTGATTATCTATACACTTATGATGGCAGCGTAATAAAAAAATGGAATAAAAACACGGGCGCATTTATATCATCATCAAATCTATCCAGCACTTTATTTTCATGGGGAGGTTTAACGGTTGATGAGTGTGACACGATTTATGTTGGAGTACAAAACACAATACAGATTTTAGATTCTGCATTGTCACAGGTTGGTAGTTTCAGTGCATCAGGAACGGTATATGATTTAAAATATGGTCCCGGAAATAAGCTGTATGCATGTGGAAATGGTTTTGTCTCAGAGATTGATCTCCCTGCTAACAATGTAGGCGTTACTATTTCATCAACCACTGCTACAACTTGCGATTCTTGTGATGGCACTGCTTCAGTGAGCGCAACAAGTTGTGGTAATGCCTCTTCTTTCTCTTATCTATGGTCTGATGGACAGACAACCCAGATAGCAACAGGGCTATGTGCCGGATTATACACGGTAACTGTCACTACGAATTGTAATGTTCTTCTTGGGACAGATACAGTTACAATCGCTACCGGGAACTCAAATTTCTCCATTAACCTTACAACAACCGATCTGTTATGTGCAGGAGATACTGATGGTACAGCTGACGTAACGGTATCCGGAACAGCTACGCCCTATACTTATTATTGGAGCAACGGCCAGACAAATCAAAGTATCACCGGATTATCTGGTGGAACTTACACAATTACTGTTACAGACAGTAGCGGATGTGATCAGATTGAAACTTTTATTATTAATGAACCACAGCAATTGGTTATCAATATTTCTGATTATACAGACTTGCTTTGTAACGGTGATAACAATGGTACCGCTACTATATCAGTATCCGGTGGTACACCAGGGTATAATTATACATGGTCATCTGGCGGTACTGATTCTACTGCTGTCTCTTTATCTGCTGGTGTATATGTTGTTACGGTAACAGATAACAATGGATGCACACAAATGACCAGCGTGACATTGACAGAACCTTCAGCTATGTCAATTACCGACTCTAGCAGTGAAGCATTATGCATCACACCTTCCGGTTCAGCAACTGTAACGGTTAATGGTGGAACATCACCTTACAGCTTTTTATGGGAGAATGGGCAAACAGCACAAACGGATACATCACTTACCGCAGGTAATTATACCGTTACAGTAACAGATAATAATGGTTGCACTGAAGTTCATGTTGTAACAGTCGGGGTTTATAGCGATTTACATGCATTGTTTGAAGCAAATCCAGACAATGGACTGGCTCCTTTGATAGTCAACTTTATCAATCAGACATATGGTGGAACAGCACCATATGTCTGGGATTGGGACTTTGGAAACGGGAATTCATCTTCTGAATTTGAGCCTTCTCAGACTTATGATGCTATGGGAACTTATATTGTAACGCTTAATGTTGTTGATGATAATGGTTGCAAAGATGAATATCAGTTGACTATTGTGGTAGATGTCATATCATCATTGGTTATTCCCAATGTTTTTACACCTAATAATGATGGATTCAACGATTATTTCAATATACAAACACAACAGATTTCGGAATTTCATTGTGATATTTACAATAGGTGGGGTGAGAAAATTTATGAATGGGACAATCATCCTGCTGATGCATGGGATGGTGAGAATCATCCTGATGGTACGTACTATTACATTTTAAATGCTAAAGGCATGGATGGCAAGAAGTATGAAGAAACAGGATATGTGACTGTTATCAGGGGCGGTAAGAAATAGCCGGATCAAATTGTACTAAAAATAAGAGTATTCAAATGTGCGTCTTATTTTGTGTTCTTTGATAATTCCATCAGTAAATGAAGTTTCCTGTTGTTCAATCAAATTTCCTTCCTGCCATGTGTTCTCAATTATTCTTCGTGGATTGTCTGCATTATCCAATGTTCTTTCAATAATAACCTGACCAAAATCATTGTATTCATAAGATGTTACAGAATCATTTTCTATAGATTCTTTTATCAGATAACATTCAGGATTGTATTCATAATGAGTGATCTGATTTTGATCGTTCAATTTATCGACAAACCTTTTGGTTAATATCTGATTTCCAGTGCCGTATTTCAATTCTTCAATCATTACTGTTTCTTCATCCTCAATTCTTTCGGTTTTGATAAGATGGTTGTCATTATCGTATTCGTAGAGTTCTTTAAATTCTAATTCCCCATCACAATCAATGCAAAACTTTTCAACAAGATTATTACTTGTGTTGTATTTATATTGAATTGTGTCAGTGCTCCCATCAATATAATGTTTTATTTCCTTTATTATTTGACCACTCTCATTGTATTGATATTCGATTTTATCTCCAAATTCACCATTTATATTGCTTTGTCTTAAGATCAGGTTATTATTCTTGTCAAATTTATTCTCTCTGTATTCATCTACATCACCATTCGGGAGATATGAAATTTCTTTGAGTAAGTTACCTGATTCATCAAATTCTTTTGAGGATTCTTTGTGTGTTTTTTCTTCAAGAAAATCTAAATCTGTTTCAGCCAATGTCAGATAATGTACCCAAGTGACAAGTGTTTTAATATTTACTGAATTACACATTTTTATCTCAATGTTTTTGGTGTAAAATTAGAATTATTGTTATGAGTTTTGTTGCAATGCCATAATTTGTTACGTTTATATCCTGAAAATAATACATAATTATGAAAAATTATTTTTTTCTGCTGGCAGTTTGCTTTCTTGTTGCATGTGAATCTAACACTGATATAAAGGGAACGCAATTTAATTATCCGAAAACACGAAAAGATACTACCGAAATAGATAATTATTTTGGGAAAAAAGTACAGGATCCGTACAGGTGGCTGGAGGATGATCATTCTAAAGAGACTGAGGAATGGGTACTGGCACAGCAATCATTTACAGATTCTGTTTTAGGAACATTTCCCTACAGGGATAAGATTCATGCCCGACTTGCTTCTTTGTGGAAGTACGAAAGAGCATCTGCTCCATTTAAAAAGGGGCATTATATTTTTCAATATAAGAACAATGGCGAACAAAATCAAAACGTATTATATATTATGGATAGCCTGGGTGGGGAGGCGAGAGTGCTTATTGACCCCAACCTTCTTTCTGCTGAGGGGACTACTTCTATGGGAAACTTCAGTGTATCTTATGACGTGAAATTTGGCGCATATACTTTGTCTGAAGCTGGTTCTGACTGGGAAACAATTCATGTAATTGAATTGGATAGTGGCAAAGAGTTAAAAGATGTTATTCGCTGGGTAAAATTTTCAGGTATTTCCTGGAGAGGAAATGGATTCTATTACAGTGCTTATGATCAACCTCTAAAAGGGAAAGAATACTCCGTAAAAAATGAATTTCATAAAGTATATTATCACAAACTTAACACAGATCAAACGGCTGATGAACTTGTCTATGAGGATAATAAACATCCTTTAAGAAATCATTATTTAAGCATAACTGAAGATGAACGATTTCTGTTGCTTCATATAAGTGAATCAACCAGTGGGGAAGCACTTTATTTTAAGGATAATACGATTGCAAATTCTGCTTTTACGGCTATTGATACTTCATTTGAATTTGACTATAATGTTATCGATAATATTGATGACAAACTTTTAATTAAAACTAACAATGCCGCGCCCTTGAACAGGTTGATTTCGGTAGATACAAAAGCTCCTGAAAAAGAGTTTTGGAAAACCGTGGTTCCGGAATCTTCTGACAAACTTAATAGTGTGTCTGTTTGTAATGAGAAATTAGTGTTGAATTATCTTAAAGATGTAAGAACCGGACTTTATATCTATAGCTTAGAAGGAGAGTTAGAAAATGAGATTCAACTCCCTGATCTGGGAATGGCATATTTCTCTGGAAAGAAAGATGAGAATATTGCATTTTACACTTTTGTGAATTATGTAAATCCCGGGACAATTTACAGATATGACATGATTAATAGAAACTCGATATTGTTTTCAAAATCTGATGTTCAATTTGATCCTGACAATTATATTACTGAGCAAGTGAAATTTCAAAGTAAGGATGGAACGACCATTCCAATGTTCCTAACTCATAAAAAAGGATTGAAGAAAGATGGGAATAATCCTGTTTTTTTGTATGGTTATGGAGGGTTTAATATCAGTATTACACCCCGGTTTAGTATTGCCAATATGGTATTTCTTGAAAATGGTGGAATTTATGCAGTTGCCAATATTCGCGGTGGTGGGGAATATGGTGAATCATGGCATAAGGCCGGAACATTATTAAATAAGCAAAATGTATATGATGATTTTATTGCTGCTGCTGAATATTTAATTAGTTCAGGATATACTAATTCATCTAAATTGGCTGTACATGGTCGATCAAACGGAGGTTTGTTGATCGGTGCAGTACTCACTCAAAGGCCGGATTTATACAGGGCTTGTATTCCATCTGTTGGAGTATTGGATATGTTAAGATATCACAAATTTACAATTGGATGGGCTTGGGCAAGCGACTATGGTACTAGTGACAATGAAAAGGATTTTAATAATTTAATAAAGTATTCTCCACTGCATAATGTGAAAGACACCATTTATCCTGCCATTATGATAACCACTGCTGATCATGATGACAGGGTTGTTCCTGCTCATTCTTTCAAGTTTGTAGCAAGTTTGCAGGAACATCAAAAGGGACAGGACCCGGTATTAATCAGAATTGATATAAATGCAGGGCATGGTGGGGGTAAGCCAGTAAGCAAACAAATTGATGAATGGACAGATATCTGGACTTTCATCTTCCACTACCTAGACATCCATCCTGAGCAGTAGATGTTAACGCAATAAGGTGATTGAACCGTTGAATTCTTGATCTCTTATTTTAAATATGTAGAAGTAAATACCTTCAGGCACGGCTTCTCCGGCAAAAGTTCTCCCATTCCAACTGTGGTTATTTCCTTCACTTTGAAACATCAACTCACCCCATCTGTTGTAGATTTTTAGATAAGTACAATCCTGTAGTTTATTCCCGAATTCAATCTCAAACCAGTCATTAATTCCGTCTCCGTTTGGCGAGAAGACATTAGGAATAACAATATGGTAATAATCTTCAAAAGAGAGCGCGTCATCCGTAAAGAATGCAGTATCTGTACATCCTTCTGAAGAATAAGCAGTCAACAGGACAGAGATGGTTGAGCTGTAATCAAAAATATGACTGGTGTTCTCATCTGTAGAAGTCTGGCCATCTCTAAAATCCCATAAATAGGAAGAAGCGCCTTCACTTGTATTTATAAATTCTGCTAACACACCTGCACAAGATGCGTCCAAAGTTGTTGTGAATCCTGCTACAGGCGGATTATTGACTGTTACAGTAATTTCTGAATTTTCGCTGCAACCATTTGAATCGGTAACTGTAACATAATATGTGTTTGTTGTGAGTGTATAACACCATGGGTTTGCAATTGTTGTATCGCTAAGATCAGATGCCGGTGTCCATGTATATGCATACGGACTTGTCCCGTAAAGTGGGAAGACACCTAATTGAAGTGAATCACCTTGACAAATTGCAGTATCAGGACTGGAAGTAATGCTAAAGATAAAGACCGAAACAGAATCTCTGTTCACACATCCATTGCTGTCCGTTACAGTGAGATAATAAACTGTATTTCCTGAGGGTGAAGCAGTTGGATTTGCAATCGTTGCATTGTCCAGGGACCCGGTTGGTGTCCACGAATAAACGGAGCCATTTGGCCCTGTAGGATTACCTCCTATCTGTACAACACCACCTTTACAAATATTTGTATCATTTCCCGCCACGGCAAATGGCAATGGATTGACTACTACAGTAACGGAATCGATATTAGAACAACCATTTTGATCTGTACCGGTTACATAATAAACAATGGTATCAGATGGTGATGCGTATGGATTTGATATATTAATATCGCTTAACCCAGTTGATGGACTCCAGGTATAGCTGGTACCTCCACTTGCTTGTAATTGAATAGAATCTCCAATACAAATTTGCTGATCAGGGCCACTTGTAATAGATGGGAGAGGATTAATCCCAATAGTAACTGAGTCTATATTTGTACATCCATTACCATCTGTCACTTTAACATAATACATTGTAGTAGTTGATGGATTTGCCCATGGATTGTTAATTGTGTCATTACTTAATGTAAGAGCGGGAGTCCATTGATAACTAACACCGCCTGTTGCATTTAGCTGAATGCTATCACCCATACAAATACTTGTATCAGGGCCGGCATCAACGGCCGGTGCAGCATTTACAAATACTGTTACAGAATCAATGTTTGTACAATTATTAGAATCTGTAACTAATACATAATACATTGTTGTACTGTTTGGATTTGCCCATGGATTTGATATACTTGTATCGCTAAGATCAGATGCTGGTGTCCAAGCATAACTAATTCCACCTGAAGCATTAAGCTGACCACTATCTCCGGGGCAAATTTGTATATCCGGACCTGCATTTACGATAGGCATAGGATTGATAATTACAATCACTGAATCAATTCCCGTACATCCGTTTCCGTCCGTAACTACAACATAATATAAAGTTGTATCATTCGGATGAGCCCAGGGATTGCTTATTGTATCATTGCTCAATCCTGTTGATGGAATCCAGTAATAACTCAGACCACCGGATGCATTTAACTGAACACTGTCTCCAGTACAAACTTGTTGATCCATACCTGCATCAGCAGGCGGAGATGGATTGACAGTAACAGTAACCGTATCCGAACTACTACATGTGTCATTTGTGGAATATACTATATATGTTGTTGTTACAGAAGGTGAAGCAGTTGGGTTAGCAATAGTATTGTCATTTAACCCTGAAGCAGGCAACCAAAGATAGGATGTTCCATTGACGGATGTTGGATTACCACCAATTACGACAGAATCATTTTGGCAGATAGAAGTATCTGGGCCTGCATCAGTCGGTACAGCTGAATTAACGATTATTGTTACTGAATCAACATTAATGCAGCCATTTGAGTCGGTAACGGTCAGGTAATACACAATTGTGTCGGTTGCAGATGCCCATGGAGTATAAATATTTGGATTGTCCAAGCCTGTAGTTGGAGACCAGGATACATTAGCACCATTTGGTCCGGAACCGTTCAATTGAATGCTGTCACCAGGACATAACCATACATCTGGTCCTGCATCAACAAAAGGCAGGGAATCAACGCTGACTGTAACAGAATCAATTCCTGTACACCCATTAGCATCGGTAACAGTAACGTAATAAGTTGTAGTTGTTGTTGGACTAGCCCATGGATTATTGATATTTGGGTTATTAAGGCTGGATGAAGGTGCCCAGACATAAATGATACCTCCACTGGCATTTAATTGAATACTATCATTCATACAAAGACTTGCATCCGCTCCGGCATCAGCTACAGGGTTACTATTAACAACGACCAGGCAGCTATCCAGATTTTGGCAACCATTGGTGTCGGTAACAGAAACAACATACCAGGTTGTGGTGCTTGGACTTGCCATAGGATTAGCTATTGTACTATTGTTTAGTCCTGTTGTCGGTGTCCAACTGAACAAGGAACCACCAGGTCCTGTTGGAGAACCTCCAATTTGTACACTGTCTGTGAGACATAAAGCAGTATCAGGACCTGCATCAACAATTGGTAATGCATTGACTACAACAGTAACAGAATCTGTTGATGTGCATCCAACTCCATCTGAGACGACAACATAATAAGTTGTTGTTATTATAGGAGAAGCCCATGGATTTGAAATATTGGGATTGCTTAATCCTGTGCTTGGTGTCCAGGCGTAAAAAGTACCACCTGATGCATTTAATTGAACGCTGTCTCCAATGCAAATTTCTTCATCCTGACCTGCATCAGCAGTTGGATTAGAAATAATGACAGTAACGGTATCCATATCTGTACAACCATTTCCATCACTTACAGTGACCACATACATCGTTGTTGAAGTAGGGAAAGCATTTGGATTTGCAATATTCGGATTGTCAAGTCCGGAAGTAGGTGACCACGCATAGATAGATCCGCCACTGGCATTGAGTTGAATAGTATCTCCAATACATATTGTTGTGTCCGGTGAAGGAGTAGCATTAGCAACCGGAGCAGGTAAAACCGTGACGGTCATTGAATCAACTCCAGAACAACCATTTGAATCATCCACATAGACTACATATGTAGTAGTAATGTTTGGAGTAGCTACGGGATTAGCAAGAGAGCCATCATTTAAAGTAGAACTGGGCAACCAGTTATATGTGGATCCATTTGGTCCTGTAGGGCTACCGCCAATTATAACAGACTCGCCAATACAAATGGATGTGTCAGGTCCAGCATCAATAACAGGATCGGCAAACACAGAAACCAATACAGAGTCTATTCCTACACATAAGTTTGTATCTGTCACAGTTACATAATACCAAGTTGTATTGGTGGGGGAAGCCCAAGGATCAGCAATAGTATCACTACTTAGTCCGGTCGAAGGTGTCCATTGATATGAAGTGCCACCTGATGCATGAAGTTGCACACTGTCCTGAGAACAAAAACCGGTGTCAGCACCTGCATCTAAGGTAGCCATTCCCACAGTAACTACCATGGTATCATAATCAATGCAAAATGAATCAGACACCGCCACAATATAAGTAGTTGTTGATGTAGGATTAGCCCAAGGATTGGCTACAGTTGTCGAACTAAGACCAGTTGCTGGACTCCAGTTAATTACAGTCCCATTTGGAGCAGTTGGGGATCCTCCTATTTGAACTGTATCTCCAAGACATATGGTGGTGTCAGGGCCGGCATCAGCATTAAGTGATTGTATGAGCACAGGAAGTGTAATAGGACCATCATCACAACCAAATTCACTGGTAGTGACCAGTGAAATAGAACCGGTTGGACCTGGACCCCAGGCAACAGTTACAGTATCGGTTCCTTGACCAGATAATATAGTACCACCTGAAATGGACCATGTATATGTAGCTCCTCCAATAGATATTGCCCAATAAGATACCGTATCATTCTCACAAACAATAGGTGGTCCGCTTATGGAATCAGGTCCTTCAAATGGGATAACCTCTACTGAAAATACAATTGGAGTTGTTTTCGGAGGACAGCCATTGTCGGTTACATTCACAGTAAAAAGATATGGAAGAACTTGCCCTTGCCCACAAGCAGTGTTCCAGCAGAAATGAGCAATTACAATACTATCGCCTTGCTGGTTGGTATCAATAGTTGCGGCAGGATTTACAAAATTCGTATCAAAAATCTGTCCGTTGGCTGTGAGCCATAATGAATCGCCCATTGAATCGTGAAACTGAATATCAAAACATATACTGTCTCCTTCTTCCAGACTATATGTTGGTTGCTGTGAGAAATAATCAAAAATGGGGTTAGGATTATTGGGACAGTTCATGACAAGCAGCTGCATGTCCCTTCGTGTAATACCAACCAGGTTATTATTCCTATATTCTTTTATTTCGACTGCAACGACATGATTTCCAATGTTGGGTGAAAAATACTCTGAATATCCTGTGGAACCATTGATGTATGCATATCCGCTAGGACCAAAAGGAGCATTCATATTGTAATTAATGTTTAACCAGGTTACAGTCGGGATGGGCCATATTAATGGATCAGGAGGAGTTGGTGCAGGATTGGTTGTTGAAGAATATCCTCTATATGGATCAACAAAAGAAAAAACAAGTTGATCTCCATCAGGATCTACTGCTGTGTTTAAAATACCAACTGTATCATTTACACAAATATATGGCAAAGGTAAATCAGTAAAGACTGGAGAACTGTTGTCAGTAATTGGTGGTGGTATAAATGCAGAAAAGACCATCCCCTGAGTACCCGGATTAAGGAGGTTAATGATTGAAAAATTGCGGCAACACCTGTCATAGTATAGCCAATAACCATTGCTGAATTGGTTATTTGGCATAATTTCAAGGTCCACTTCTGCCCGGTATACTCCTTCATGAATACAAATCCAACTGCCAACTGAACATGAATCTGTTGTTTCAGGCGTAATCAGGTTCGTATCAACCAGAGGCATGAAGAGGGTAGTGTATAAAGGTTTGTCATCATTTGGATTTGCTGTTTCTTTATAAATACCAATAGTAAGTGATCCCTGAGGACCATTTTGATAGTTAGAAGTAGAATCACAATTTGTATAAGTTCTGAACGTTATCTCATACCGGTAGAACCCACCTCCGACATCACCCAGATACTTATAAGTCATGTTTCCACCCATTAGGTGTGTGGCATCAACGTTGCTATACCAAAATAGTAAAGAAAGGCTAAAAATAGATATTATTAACTTTTTCAATTGGTTTCTTTTATTAATATGATTCTCTTCATGAATTTATCAAAACCTCTGTTAATTGATATGAAATAAATTCCATTATTTTTATCTTTCATATCCAGAACATAAGGCATTAAACCTTGTTTTGAAATAATATCAGTAACAAGTAATTGCCCTGTTAAATTATACAGTTGAATTGTGCATGGTTGACCATAAAACTTGTTCTTAAAAGTGATGTATAATTTGTTTGAAACAGGATTGGGATATAACAGAATATTATTGATATAACCATCTTCGCTTATTCCAACATTACAACTATCATAAGTGATGTAATTCGTTACATAAAGGGAATCTGTTCCAATTCCGTTGGTCACCTTAAGAGTAACTCCATACTGGCCGTAATTAGTGTAAGTATGTGTAGGGTTCTGAATGGTTGAAATATTACCATCGCCAAAATCCCAATACCATGATGTTGGATTCCCATTTGACAAGTCAATAAAATTAACTGTTCCCATACAGATGACTGTAGAATCGGAAGTAAAAAGGGCAACAGGGGGTACAGAATTCTGCACTATAACGGCATAGTCTTCTGTTTGTCCCCATTGAGTATCATCACATGAATTCCTATTACTACCTGCATAATCGGACATAACCCTCATTCTAAGTGGTGTATTTAATACTGCATTAGATGGAATATTAATGTTTCCAGTATGATTATAAGCATTTAATGAATTAAAAACAAGTTCAGTATTGTCAAGGTTCCCGTTGTTATCAAAATCAATCCATACCCAAATATCTTCGGGATTATCCAAACCTGTACTAATCTGGATGGGGTAGGAGTTACCGATTATCACATTTGCGACTTGCGTACAGCTATAATCCATATAACCTTCTGAAGCATTAGGAGTTGTGTTATTTATGGATTCGAAACTAACATTATAAATTCCATAGTTGCAGCAATAAGACAATGTATTAACAGGGCATGTAGCAGTTGGAGCTGCATTTAGATCAATATCAATATAATCGACATAAGTGACAGTATCCGTTCCATTGTTGTTATAAGCAATTAATTTAACAGTATAGGTTCCGCTATTGGTATATGTATGTATAGGATTTTGAAAGGTACTGAAATTTCCATCTCCAAAATTCCATTGCCAGAAAGTTGGGGCGTTTTGTGTAAGGTCAGTGAATTGGACAGTTCCGGAACAAGAAAAGGTATCAGCAGTAAAAGCTGCAACAGGTAAATTTAAATTTGGTAAAATGACCACTGTGTAATCTTCTACTTGTCCAACTTGAGGATTAGAGCATGGTGTTGGAGTAGCGTTTAAATAATAATCAGCTGATATCCGCATCCTTAATGGTGTGTTTGGAACAGCTGAACTGGGAGCAGTGATATTACCTGAGCCAACAAACACCTTATCAGCAGCAAATGCAAGCTCGGTAGTGTTATTGAAACTACCATCATTATTGTAGTCAATCCAGACTCGTATATTATGTTCAGAAGGATTGTCTGCAGTTATCGAAATTGCAGTGGGGATGCCTGCAGTAATAGAGGTTTGAGTGCAAGTATAATCTTCATATCCAACCGATCCATCATTTGTTGTGTTATTTATCGTATTGAACGTGACATTTGTTATTCCAAACCCACAACACCAACCTGTTGTTGTAGGATAACAATTGGCTGGTACGGGTCCAGATCCCAGATTAACAGTTATATAATTAGGTATAACCTTGGTGTCATTTCCATAATTATTTGTGGCAGTCAGGCTCACTGTAAAAGTACCGCTATTAGTATATACATGATTAGGATTTTGCAAACTGCTTGTGCCGAGATCCCCAAAATCCCAGTCCCACCCGGTTGGGTTATTCAAACTTAAATCATAAAAATTCACATCACCACTACAAGTAATTGTAGCATTTGCAGTAAAATCAGCAGTGGGAGGAGAAGTGTTTGGTTGAATGACTACCGTATAATCTTCAATTTCACCCCAGGTTACAGAACCGCATGATTGATTTGCAGTAGGTACTTGATTGAATATACTTCTGACACGCATCCTTGTGGCTCCTGTCAGAGCGCTTTGAGGAATAGTAATACTATCAATAAAGGTGATTAATGAAGCAAAAGGTGAGGCCCAAACGAATTCTCCATTATCATCAAAATCATAATCCTGATTGTAATCAATCCAGATTCCAACTCCCTGTGCATACTGTGGTCCACATTGTACTGTTAAAGTATATGTCAATCCTTTTGTAACGTTTGTGCTTAAACCAGTATTGATATAACTGGTTGTATTACAATTACTGCCTGCTGAATTTAGATTGGATATTGTGTTGAATGTAAAATCATCAATAAAAACATTGAAATTGCAATTGCCAGTAGCAGGGCAATATTGCCCATATGCTGTTGAAATAATGATAAATGTAAGCAGAAAAGAAGCTAATCTTATTTGCGTTTTCATTATGAATTCTTGATTATAATTTTAAGACGTTTAAAGATACTTATTAGTTGCATAATAAAACTCATATTAATAGGTTTAAAAAACAGCTAACTATCCTATCAAGAATTAGCTTTTTCAAAAATGGTAAAAATTATTTAGAATTCTAACAAATAATAGAAAAAGATTTCAATTATATTATAGTCCTATGAAGGAGAGAAGTGTTATTTACAATGCTGAAATAGCTACTTACAATGTTTTTTTATGTCATTACTAACTCCAGATAGTTCAAGTTTTTTTGCTGTTTTAAGGTCTTCACATCCACTTTCTTTATTGCCCTTTTTGAACTTTATTAATGCTCGTTGGTAATAAGCTTCAGCATATTTATTATTTAATGCCAGCGTTTTGTTATAATCTGCAATTGCTCCTTTATAGTTATTTAAAGCTAATTTGGAATTACCTCTGTTAAAATAGAGAAAATCCTTGTCTGAATGTATTTCAAGTGCCTTGTTGTAATAAGTAATAGCCTTACTATATTGTTTCTTGGAATAGCAACTGTTACCATCAAAATACAGGTTATAAAACTCCATTTCCTGGGAAAATACAGAAGGTACAATAACAAATGTTATGGCAGCAATAAATATACATTTATATAAACAGCTTTTAAGCATCGTATTACAGATGCTCACAAAGATAGTGCAAATTCAATAATTGGCAGTTGAAGTTCGCTGTAATTAATGATCAGTGGTTGAATTAAAAACAATATTTGTTTTCTTCAATCAACTTGTCAGCAATTCGTGTTCGTGCATCTTTTACGTTTACCGGTGGAACCTTTGTGCATGTGATAAGAGCTTCTGCGAAATTATCTTTTTCTTCACCCTCTAATAAAGAATTAATAGCATCAGATCCTGATTTTAGGATATTAAAAGCGGAGTCGTAGGTATAGACATCGGCTATATTTTTATACAATTCTGAGTAGGTTTCGCCTTTGATTTTAATTAATTTATCCACTCTCAGCACTGTTGACTCAGCTGCATATAATTTAATTACCATATCCGATATATTCGTCATAATTTGTTGCTCATAAACAAATTTGCCTTTATAAATATCATATACTTTACTAATTAGCATTAGTATAGCTTTTTTAAAACCGGAGATGATATGCTTTTTATTTTCATACCAATCGGTATCAGATCCATCACCATTCATGTTTAACTCACTTAATATTTTTTCAATCGGATGAATCAGGTTATAGTCTCCTTTCATTGATTTTTTAATGGCGGTCTCAATTAAGAGTAAACGATTGATTTCATTTGTTCCTTCAAAAATTCGATTAATTCGCGAGTCCCTGTAAGCTCTGTCAACAGGAGATAGTGCAGAAAATCCCATGCCTCCATATATTTGAACGGCTTCATCTACTATATAGTCAAGAGCTTCTGACCCCAGCACTTTCAACAGGGCACATTCTACGGCAAACTGGTTTACTCCACCGATTTGGGCATCCGTGTAAGTACATCCAGAAGCAGTTAGTCTGCCAATTGCATCATCAATATCTTTACTTGCCCGATAAACAGCTGATTCATTCGCGAATGCTTGTATCACCTGTTCAGCCAGCTTATATTTGATGGCGCCAAAGGATGAAATTAAAGAACCAAATTGCTTTCTTTCATTGGCATAATTAACAGATTGTGTAATAACGCGTTTCATCATTCCAATTACATTGACAGCAAGCTTTATTCTGCCATTATGTAAAATGCTTAATGCAATCCGAAATCCACCACCTCTTTTACTCAGGAGGTTTTCAACTGGTACTTTGGCGTCATTCAGAAATATCTGCACAGTTGAAGACCCTTTGATTCCCATTTTTTTCTCTTCCTGTCCAATCGTCACCCCTGGTGTGTTGGTTTCGACCAAAAAAGCACTAAGAACTCTGTCATTATCAATTTTAGCAAAAACAGTTAGCAGATCAGCAAATCCACCGTTTGTGATCCACATCTTCTGTCCGTTAAGGATATAATGTTTCCCATCTTCAGATAAAACTGCTTTTGTCTTTCCTGCATTTGCGTCAGAACCTGCATTGGGCTCAGTGAGGCAATAGGAAGCCAGCATTTCACCGCTTGCAAGCTTTGGAATATATTTTTGTTTTTGCTCTTCATTCCCATAATATAAGAGAGGAAGAGTACCAATTCCAATATGTGCCATAAAAGCAACGGAAAAGGAATTGGATGCTCCAACCGATTCACTAGCTCTCATTACTGTAAGGAAAGATTGTCCGAAACCGCCATATTCTTCAGGAATTGCAACGCCAAGCATGCCTATCTCCCCACCTTTTTTTAATAACGAAGCCATTAAACCTTTCTCTGCAGAATCAATTCGATCAAGATTTGGAAAAACTTCTGTTTCGAGAAACTCATCAAAAGATTGGGAAATCATGAGCTGTTCTTCATTGAATTCTTCCGGAATAAATATTTGTTCGGAAGGAATGTCTTTAATTAAAAATTCACCACCTTGTGAAATAGTAGAAGTTTCCATATATATTTATATTTTAATGGTTTAAAATACTGATCTGAATAAATTTATCATTTGAAACGTCAGCAAATATAAAAATATCGTAAATGGGTAGAATGTAAATATGTATTTTTACAGTTTTATAATCATTTAATTCACTATTAACTTTTATTTCAAAATAACATTTATGCAATTATTTTATTGCTTATGAAGGGACTATTAGAAGGAAAACGGGGCATAATATTTGGCGCCCTCGATAATAAATCAATAGCATGGAAAGTTGCCGAGGAAGCAAAGGCTGCCGGGGCATCTTTTACGTTAACCAATGCACCTGCAGCTGTCAGGATGGGAACAATTAATGAACTTGCTGAAATATGCAATGCAAAAGTAATTCCAGCTGATGCTACTTCCCAGGAAGATTTAAGTAAGTTGATTTCTGAATCACAAAATATCCTTGGTGGTAAGATTGACTTCATCCTCCATTCTATTGGGATGTCCTTGAATGTACGAAAAGGTCGGAATTATACAGATGTTGATTATGCATATTTTCATAAAACAATTGATATTTCCGCGCTTTCTTTGCATAGGGTATTACAGGAATGCATGAAACAGGATGCCCTTAATGATTGGGGCTCTGTTATTGCATTAACATATATAGCTTCTCAAAGGGTATTCCCCAACTACAATGATATGGCCGAGGCTAAATCTATGCTCGAATCTATATGCAGGAGTTTTGGATATCATTATGGAATAAAAAGAAAAGTAAGGATCAATACAGTTTCGCAGTCTCCAACAGCTACAACTGCAGGATCAAAAGTTGAGGATTTTGAAGAATTTCTGGCTTATGCCAATGCTATGAGCCCTCTTGGTAATGCTGATGCAAGAGATTGTGCCAGGTTTTGTGTCGCTTTGTTTTCAGACCTCACACATTACATCACTATGCAAACCCTTTATCATGATGGTGGTTTTGCCAGTACCGGCATGAGTGATGAAGTGATGCATAAAATTCTGAAATAGTTTTATAAAATTTTATGTGCTTGGTAAGCACATGCTTTTGTGATAAACTTTGCATGGATATTGTTTCAGTATAATAGTGCCCGGAACAGGAATCGAACCTGCACTCTCTTTCAAGAACATGGTCCTGAACCATGCGCGTCTACCAATTCCGCCATCCGGGCTTATTGAACGAGGTAGCAAAGATAATTTTTTACTCAGAAAAGCGTAATTTCACAACCAATATGTATAGTTGTTTAGAATATCTCAAACATGATCAGTTACAAGCTTTTGGAAAGAGAAGTCAGGTATAAAACCAGCAGAAACAGTGGACCGGGAGGGCAACATGTGAACAAGGTGGAGACAAAAGTTCAGCTTTTATTTGATATTAAGGCATCTGTTGTTTTAACTGAATCACAAAAGGAACTGCTGTATCATAAATTGCCTGGAAGAATCAACCGTTCAGGTGTATTGAGGGTTACGTCTTCCAAAGGAAGAACCCAGTATGCAAATAAACAATTGGCATTGGCACGTTTCTTTGATCTGGTATCTAATGCTGTTAAAGAGGTTAAGCCAAGGAGGAAGCGCAAACCAGGCATTGCAAGTGTTGAGAAACGCTTAAAACAGAAAAAAGCTATTTCAGAGAAAAAACAGAGAAGGCAATACCTCTCAGATGAATAAAGCCGGACTATACGCGTTGACCTAAGAGTATCAGACGCGGAGATGAAGATTCTATGTATGGGTCAAGCAAATAATTGCCATAAGTTGCTTTTATTGCTAAAGCTGCGTTTTTAAATAATTCCCGGAAATCTTGTAACCTATAAGCTTTTACCCTTTCTTCGAATGTTAATTCATCATTACCCTCTTTAAATGTTATAGTTTTAATGAAACAGTTTTCGTCTAATCTTCTTTTTATATAAAACCTGATATCGTTATTTTCTACTACATCCTCTGATTTGAGAATCTTTGCAGCATATTCAGTGTTTATATAATCCAGGATAAAAATGCCATTCTCTTTTAGTTGTTTACGCACGCTTATTAAAACATTAAGGTTGTCAGAGTTGGAATCAAAGTAACCAAAACTTGTAAAAAGGTTTACTATCAGGTCAAAATAGGATGCCTGGACTATTTCCATCATATCGCAACATTTAAATCGCAGTTTTGCATTGCTAAACCTATTGGCATAATCTATTGATCTTGGGGAGAGATCTATACCTGTTACGTCAAATCCCTTGGTGTTAAAGTAAATAGCATGTCTTCCTTTGCCACATGCAAGGTCAAGTATTCTGGCATTTTGAGGAAGTTGTAATTCGTTAAGCAGCCGATCAATCAGTAAGTGAGCTTCATTCTCATCCCTGTGCTGATATAGCTGATGATAATATGGGGAATCAAACCAGGTAGAAAACCACGCTGAGTGGTTATCCTCCATTGCCGACCTTTTCTTTTCCGGTTTGTGCCTTGTCATTTTTGTGAGAAACGAGATTCATTTCATTGACCAGGTATTTGGCTCCGGCAAACTTATCTATGATAAACAGCACATACCTGATATCAACCGAGATAGTTCTTTGAATCTCGTTTTCAAATGCAATATCACCGCTCATCGCTTCCCAATTGCCGTCAAAAGCACAACCAACCAATTCTCCGGAACCATTGATTACGGGACTACCGGAGTTGCCACCGGTGATGTCATTCGTAGAAAGGAAGTTTACCTTCATAACACCATTCTCACCATATTGCCCGTAGTCTTTTGATTTATATAACTCTTTCAGTTTCTTGGGTACTACAAATTCAAAATTAGAAGAATCTTCTTTTTCTATCACACCTTTTAATGTTGTGAAATAATTATAATAAACTGCATCCTGCGGGTAATAATCTTCAACCTGTCCGTAAGTGAAACGCATAGAGGAGTTGGCATTTGAATACCATTGTTTCTTAGGATTCATAGCCATCAATCCTTCCATGCGCAGACGGTCTGAATTATCAAGACTTGACTGAAGTGCTATAAGTTGCGGTCGTACATTGCTCATATAATGCCTCATAATGTTCAGAACCAATTGGAATGCAGGATCTTTATCCAGCACTTTAAGGCTTGGATTATCAATAAACGCGAATAATTTTTCTTTATCTGCAAAAATGGATTTTGAAAATACCTTATTGGCAAATGTTTCAAAACTGCCATGATTTTTCTTCAATATTTCTGCCATATAAGGTGGCTGTAATTTCGGAGGCACATCTGAATTATACAAGGTCATCAGGGCGCTGAACACTTTTTTGTCAGTTGCCACATTATAGTTCTTATAATATCTTTCAGCATATTCCTTAAACCCGTCTGCTGCCTTGGTGATGTCTTCCTGTGTTTCTCCTTTTAATTTTGAATACAGGTTAAAAGCCCTCATACACAACAGGTTTATTTCAATACCAAAAAAACACTCATTTATATAAGTGCTTGCAATTTCATAAGGATTAATCTGTTTGTAAACATTTTCATAATCTGAGAGTATCTTTCCATACTTCTCTTTTCTGCCATCATCCTGTTTAACCCATGCAGTGAAAGCATCTTCTTCTGCCTTCTTTTTATCATACACTTTCAATCTTTTTAATCCACGAATCTGTCCCTTGAAGTATTTGTAATAGTTGCTCACCCTGGCATGTTTGGATGCATATTTAAGGCGGATTTCGCTATCTCTTGCCATATCCGCTTCCATGATTTCCAAACGTTTTTCCCTGATTTTCACTATAGCAGGTTCTGTGCTTTCCACTGCGAGCTTTAATCCATACGAAGTCATATATCTGTCTGTACTTCCGGGATAGCCAAGAATCATTGTGAAGTCATCTTTTTTTACACCGTCCAGGGAAACAGCAAGACTCTTTTTTGGTTTAAGCGGAATGTTGTCTTTTGAGTAATCTGCCGGTTTTCCGTCAGGGTCGGAATATATTCTGAACATTGAAAAGTCTCCGGTATGTCGCGGCCACATCCAGTTATCAGTATCTCCGCCAAATTTTCCAATGGAAGCGGGAGGTGCCCCAACAAATCTCAGATCACTGAATGTTTCATATACAAAAAGATAATACTCGTTTCCGCTGAAAAAGCTTTTAACCCGTGCTTCGTAATCATTTTTTTCAACTGCTGCTTTCTCCAAAGAATCTGATCTTGTTTCAATCAATTTATTCCGTTCTGCCTGCTCTGTGTCATCATTAATATCTTTCAGTACAATTGCGGTTACATCTTCTATCCTCACAAGAAAAGAAGCAGTCATTCCTCTTACAATTTTTTCCTCATCAATTGATTTGGCAAAAAAACCGTCATCAAGAAAATTGTTTTCCATAGAACTCAGTTGCTGGATTGCTTCAAAGCCACAGTGATGATTCGTCAATATAAGTCCTTTGTCAGAGATGACTTCAGCAGTGCACGATCCGTGGTTGAGCATGATGATGGCATCTTTCAGACTGGAATGATTCACACTGTATATTTCATCTGCAGTTAGATGAAGCCCTTTCTTTTGCATGTCTTCCTGGTTCAACCTTGAGATAAAAAGAGGTAGCCACATCCCCTCATCAGCCAACACTGTTCCAAGGTTAAAGAGGAGATACAATGCTGTCAGCCAAATTGATAGTTTTCTAATATTCATATCCCTTTTTTTATTGCGCAAAAATAATAATTCCCGAAACAAAGCAACACAACAGCATACCGAAAGACGAATTCATCACGTACATCAGGGTTGACACAGTTAACTGAACAGACCCAAAACCTGCTGATTATAACACAGAATCACCTGATTATA
>CAZUDW010000003.1:40735-56399 GCA_964619305.1 uncultured Flavobacteriales bacterium | reverse complement strand
GCCGTAGATTATCCGTATAATTATACGTTTACAAACGACTACAATTGCAAATAAAAAACACTAATGCAGCATAGGCAACTAATTTACACCAAATGTAAGGGGTTTAAACTAATTGGCAAGAGTCTGCTTATTTTATTTTTTCCGGTGGAGTAAAATGTAAATAATGGGTAGTATGCCACAGGTATTAATTAGGGCAATACAAATAAACCACGCCATGTGGCTGTTTCGGGCAGCTTTCCATAAACCAATAAGTTTCCAAACGGCTTCCCAAATGGCCAAAATAATAATTAAAGGCACGAGCCATGCCAGCGATTCATTTAAAAAATGTAGATTATCCATGATGAATTGTTTTAGATGGTGAATAAACTAACTAATTTAAAGCAATTTAACCGGAAAAGCAAATCTTATGGGTAGTTTTTATTGATGAGGCACCAAACCAAAAAAATCGGCTATCCAATAGGTCGAATGAAAATTGATGTCCTTAGTATAAAAGTCCATGGTTCCACCTTCTTGCAAACTGTTGCCTGGTTTTATCAGTAATTTATGCCTGACACCTTCAGCACGGATGCTTACTATTTTTAGTTCATTGTTAGCATTAGAATAAAAACGGGCACTTAACAATGGATTGTCTAAATAATTAGTTTTTACTTCTAAGGTATCAGTAAGCTGATGTTTTTTTAGCCATTGTTTTTCAATTTTATCGGCATTATTTTTCACAACTACTTTATCATCTTCTCCCTGAAGTATAGCTATTCGGGGTTGTATTTCGGGGGCATCTTCATTGGTATTTAAAATTTTGGATGGGGCAGCCAGCAGGGCCCCTGCATTAAATAATCGGGGATAAGCATTGAGCATGGCATTACTCATCCCTCCACCGGCTGATAATCCGGTAATAAAGACTTTAGTGCTGTCGATAGGATAATTCGTAAAACAATAACTGATCATTTGCCTGATAGAGGCTACTTCTCCTTTGTCTTTTTTGGCTTTAAAACCTAAAAAATAATTAAAGCATTTACCCACATTATTGATTTGCCGTTGTTCGGGATACACCACGATAAAATGTAAACTGTCAGCCAGCTTATTCCATCCGGTTTCATTGGCTACCATTTCGGCAGATTGGGTGCATCCATGCAAAACAAGTACCAATGGAATTTGGTTTGAATGGTTTAAATTTACGGGAACATAAATGTACATCTTCAGGTTCCCATCATTTATTCCAAAATCCTTAACCGGAGTAATAGTTTGGCTAAACAAACCGGAAGCAGCCAATAAAAACAATATAAAAAACTTAGTTTTCAGCACCTTCAACAATAATTACCAACTTTCCTTTTAAAGTATTGTTTGGTTACTACTCAGCAGCTAATTTAGCCAAATTGGTGAACACCCAAAGTATATTGAGTCCCCTTAGTAAGTGAACCATACAGATTTTGTGCACCTTTGCAAAGGTCTTTAATTGTGAAGCTAAACAATCGGTAACATAGACAGATATAGGGCAACCATTTTTGAACAAAGACTCAATGATATCGAATCTGAAACTTACCAATACTGTCGAATATGTAAGTAGGTTAGTCTGAAAAGCAAATAACCATCCTTTTTTATCGTTAATTTTAATTCTCGTTTCCATTTCCTCCTAACACCCTTGATTGTATTACACGTTGTTTAATTTGTCACTTAGTATAAATATTTTCTAAAATAAACTTTTTGCAATGATTTATTGTCTATGGTTGTTCCAACATCCGCCAAACAGGCTCCAATGAAAGCAAGACACGTTTTCTCAACCGCCAGCTTCTTTTCTGTTACCTGCAGACTAAATTTAATGGGTGACAAATTTAATTCAACACCTTCCTGCCTCTTGTCAATACATTCATCTAATGATGGATATCTCTGTCCGGGCAACTGAATCTTCAGACTGCACACTCAGGTTATATACACCTGCATCCAACTGATCCACCGGGATATCAAATTTGCTCATCCCGGCAGCAAAAGTTCTGCCGCTGATATTGTAAACAATTCTCCCCAGGTTGTCCCTGATTTCGATATCCAGCTTATCAGATTGTTTTAAACTGAGAGATAAAGTGATTTTATCTTTTGCAGGATTTGGAAAGGCGTTAATGACCATTTCATTGTTCAGTTCATCAATAGAGGAACCACTTTGTTCCCATATCTGTACATCATCAATGGCAGCTTCAATCAGGCTTCCTCCTTCATATGGAGTATTGGGACGAATGCTATCTGAGGCAACGAAACGTAACTGCATGGTGCTCGTTGGTGTCATGTAATCTTCAACCCGAAAAGCATAACGTCTCCAACTGCGGTCTGCAACCAATGTGTTTTCAATGTATGTCCAGGAACTGCCACCGTCACCGGAAAGCTCTATATGCAACCAGTCCGTAACAGGGTTTGCACCGGTTTCATTCGTCCACCACCTGAAGTAGGTAATGGCAGGATTGGTGTATTGGGCAAGATTGAGAACAGGAGAGAGCAGCGTTGTTTTCCCACCGTCAACATCATTTGTTCCTATACCGTCCTGGGGCGATCCGGCATTGCCTGTCAATGCACAGATCTGTCCGTTAGGTGTGTGCTGGTAACTTGTTTGCACCAATGTATTTGTATCGGGATATGTGAGGTAAGAACCAACAGGAATATTGATATCCCATTGCCCTGTGGTGGCATCATCATCGTTGGCACTTGTCTGCCAGCTTCCGTTAAACATATTGAAATCAAAATCTTCAGTATCCATCAGGTTATAACCAACAAGAGTATTGTAAGCGATGTTGGCAGGAGAAAGATCGGCACCTGCCGGGGATACTGAAGCCAGGCCGTTGCACACATTGTCTGTAACACCAAGGTAATAATGAACGATGGTTCCTTCCGCTTGTGCGGGAATATCAGCAGAATAATCATTGCCACCCAGGTCTGTCATGATCACTTCCGTAAAGTTTTGGGAATTATTTATTGTCCAGTATAACCTGACATCTCCCAGATAAGTTGTAGAAGTGATATTCAGGTGAGCATTGATTGTGATTGTGGCGTTGGCATTAGCTGCAGGAACTTTGGTTACATCGAGAGAAGCACCAGAAACGAGTGTAATACCATGTAGCCCGAATCCGGCACATATTTCCGTTCCGTGAGGGGTGCCGTCAAATAGATTAGCATTGTCATCATCATAGGTAAGGGCTTCGATGAGAATATCCCTGTAAAGTACTCCTTCATTGCCATCTGGTTGAGACAATGTTGCAGGCCATGTTCCCATCCAGATATCTTTCATCATCGTCCAGTCATTGAGATTGGCATAAGTATCCCACCAGGCACCCGCAATGATCTCTCCATCGGCATGCACTTCACCCATCAGGTCTTTCGGATATACTTTTGGGTTTATGTCATATCTCCTGATATATGAATTTGGATCCGTTTGAAACCCCTGTGCCATGATGGGATTTTGAGTCAGGGTATAAGCCCACACATCAGAATAACCTTCACCAAGAGCTCCATTTCCGAATGTGCCGCCATAATAATTGTAAAGCAGATAATTAATGCTGTGTCCATATTCGTGATAAACCACATCGTTAAAGCGTGCTGAAGCCAGGCAACCACCACCTTCAGCGTAAAAATTGATTGATGTACCGGAGTTAAATGCATTACAGGTACCATCTGTTCTGTCAACCCGAACAGTCATCGGATTATCCAATGCAGTGAATCCTCCCGGGGTGAGAGATTTCATGTGTTCATGTATTTTATTGGTATGATAATAAGCTGAGCGTTCACGCTCGGAGGAATTGTTGTCAAAACTGACAGTATTGGCCGATGAAGATAAAGTACCACTAAACTGAGCCATGTTGGTACCAGTAGCACCTGTATAGACAATCGCCCATTTTCCTCTCATATAATAATTGGCAGGAACAGGAGGATTGTCGCTGGTACCCACATCACCGTTGGTATCGGTATAAACGGTGTTGCTGTTGATTGAAACCCTTGCTTCAGGCAAACCACGCACAACAGTGCTTTGATAAGGATTATCGGTGATGGTACTTTCAAGATGAAGCGTCAGGGCTGAAGGGGTGGCAGGCATGCCTTCCGGGAAAGTGGTGTGCACCTGGTTTTGCCTGTAAAGTACATCTCCTGTATGGGCATCAACCAATGTGTAATACTTTGCAGGTATTCCTCCCGATGTCAGCACTGTGGCTACATATACCAAATAATAATCATATCTGGAACCGTTTTCAATCGGTAATATCATCAGTTTAGGATTGACTTCAACGGACTCAATGTTATTGTTTATGCCTGAAACTGCATACGATTCGATCTGTTGAGGTGAAAAGGAAGGGGAGGTATTGATATCTATGTTTTTAAAAAGATCTATTCCGAACATTGGAAGCAGATCGTTTTTGCTGATCCTGAATGTTACATTGGAATTAAGCACTTTTAATCCTTTATATTGTTGGTAAAAATTAACGATATCATATTTTTTGTTGGAAGCAGTATTTTGTAAAATGAGGTCTTCTACCACAATACCGAAGTCACTTAGATGGTTGGATATGAAACTTAAAGCCATATCCTGGGGAGAGTTACCGGTTACAGGAATACCCATACCTGCAGCACGATGAGGTAAACCTGTGATCTCATTGAATTCCACATACCACTTTCCATGCTGACTTGTAAAATGCTGCCAAAAGTCCTGTAAGCTTAGTTGATACTGTTTCTCAGGATGTACAAGATGTTTAATGTTTTTAACATACCTGATTTCTGCCGGATCGGTCTGATCTGTTTTGTTTATTGCAGTTGCATTTATTGCTAATGTGATGACCAATGCATTAATGCTAATAATATGGATTATAGTTTTCATTTTATTAATTTTATTAATTGCCTAAGTATACGAGCCGATAAAGATGAGAAAAATCTCCGAATTATCAAATTGTTAATTAGAAGGATTATTGGAAAGCAAATAATTGCCGTATTGCACCATTGATTCGCTAAAACGTTTCATTTCTTCTGCAATGCTTTTATTTTTATTGAGGATATTTGATCTGTTTCCATTTCTATACTTAAACAAAGAATTATCTGCATGTAAGCGTTCAATAAAGTACAGGCTGTCATTGAGGCAGGCCAGTTTATCATCTGCAGAGAAAAATACACAATTTCGTTGTTCTTTAAGCAGGTCAATTCCCAGACTAGTATTTGTATAGTTCTGTCGGAGCAGTCCCATAACGGTAGGAAAAACATCGATTTGTCCACCAAAACCATTTATCCTATCGTGATTATCTGATTGGGGTATGTAGATGATCAGTGGAATATGGTGTGATGACAGCGGTATATCGTAAACCGGATCTATCGGCATACCATGATCAGCGAGAAAAATAAAAATCGTGTTCTTATACCACGGTTGTTTTGCTGCTTTGTGCATAAATTGACCAATGGCCCAGTCGGAATATGATACAACATGTTCACGATCTGTTTCTCCTTTAGGTTTAAAAGTTATTCCTTCCGGAACTTTCAGAGGAATGTGATTGCTGCAGGTGAGAATGGTAATAAACAATGGATTTGATCCCGTTTTGTTTAAAGTTTCTAGTGCGGTATTAAACAGGATGTGGTCAGGAACCCCGAATGTGTTTATCACTTCGGATGAAGGAAAATCTTTCTGACTGATCAGTTGCTTATAACCGTTTGCCAGGACATATCCGCCAATATTATCGAATTGAGCATCATGAGGGCATAAAAAAACTGTATGATAACCATTTTCTGAAAGTGCAATTGGCAACCCGCTGCTCATTTTCATATTAAGATAACCTTTGAGTGGATTTAATTGCATTGGGGCAGGAATTCCGTACAAGGTAGAATGTATTCCATTAAAGGTGTGAATGCCTGCTGAATAGAAGTGATCATGTATATAAGTGGCATTTATCGCCAGGGAATCAAGATAAGGTGTTAGATTTTTCTCATTCCTATATCTGGACATCCAATAGGCTGACATGCTTTCCATAAATACCAATACTACATTGTGATACAACGGTTCTTCCTTAAATGTCACATTCCTTTGAATTCCTCCCTCATTTTCTTTTGGATCGAGGTGTAGTGTTTTTCTCACGTTTGACAAGGCTTCGGTAACCGGCATAAAATTTATATGATCTTTTCCATTTATTCTGTCTAAACCTGTCCTGATAAATGTAAATACAGGATTCAGCGCCATTTGGTTTGCAAAAAAATAAGAGCTGAAAAATGCAGTGCCCCAACGTATTGGAGATTTCTTTTGAAACCTTCCCCTCATTCCATAAAATATCAATACACCTATCAGAATAAAATATATAACTCTTATCAATAATGAAGATTCGGTTATTATAATTCCTTTCCTTATCCGGACAATCAGAAATGCGGAAATGATAGACATCACAAGAAATATTAAAAACAACACCCAATGCAAGCTATTGCCAAACATTACCTGCAGCATAATGCTCGGTTGATCTATCCAGTTCAGGGAAGCAATAGTAATACGTGAGTTAAATTGTTTATAATATGGAATATCTGCAATAACGATAAAAAAAGCTATGATCATCATCAGGATGATGAAGAAAGAGACAAATTTCCATATAGTAGAAGAGGGTTTGAGAAGAGATTGAAAACCAAGGACAATAAAAGGGATTAGCAAAATGTAACAACTGATAACAGTATCAAAACGCACTCCCATAATAAAACTGTTCAGCAGTATTATAACCGGAATGTTGCCTCCAGTATCATTATTGATAAAAAAGAAGAGCAAACGGAGCAATGTGAAGCAAAACAGGAAAAGCAAAAAGATATGAGCTAAAAAGAATATATATGATGGGATTTTATTTTGCCTCATAGATTTATATATAGTCCATCATAAGCCAGAGATATAAAATCCGGTAATTCTTGATTCAACTCTTCATGCAGACCCAATTGGTGGCTGATGTGTGTGAAAAAACCGCATTCAGGTCTGATCTCATTCATGATGTCAATACTTTCCTGTAAACTAAAATGAGAAATATGTTTTTTTCTTCTTAAAGCATTTATTGCCAGAACCTTAGACCCAAATATTTTATTTTTAGATTCTGGTGAAATATAATTTGCATCTGTAATGTATGTAAAATCCTTTATCCTGAAACCGAAAACAGGAAGTTTATAATGCATCACTTCTATTGGAATGATCGCTGTGCCGTTGATATTCAATGGTTGGCCATTCATCTTATGTATTGTTATATCAGGAACACCGGGGTATTTATCTTCTTCGAATATATAGAGGAATTCTCTTTTAAGTGCTTTAATAACCCGCTCCCTTGCATAGATGTCAATACTTCTTTTCAGGATATAATTGAATGCACGTATATCATCAAGTCCTGCAATATGATCTTTATGTTCATGTGTAAATAATATAGCAGTAAGGTTCTCTGTATTTGTTCTTAACATCTGTTGCCTGAAATCAGGGCCGGTATCAATGACAAAGACATTACCATCTGTTTCAATCATAACAGAAGATCGCAATCTTTTGTCTTTTGAGTTTTCTGAAAGACATGCTTTGCATTTACATGCTACAACAGGCACGCCCTGAGATGTTCCGGTACCAAGGAAGGTTATTTTCAAATTTACTTATTATTGATCTGCTAAATCAGTATTATTATCAAAAATTCATTATAACTGTTTGTATTCATATCAACATTTTATTTCATCTGATGAAGCATCCATAAGGATTAATCAGTTGAATATCTTCTTTAATTTTTCAATGCAATGATGCACTTCTTCCATGGTGTTGTAGCGGCTGAAAGAGAACCTTATTACTGGTCCCGGATCATCGGCATACAGGGACATCATTACATGAGAGGATTTAGCTGCCCCGGAAACACATGCACTGCCCCCTGATACTGCAACACCATCAATATCCAGGTTATAAAGAAGCATTTGAGATTTTGTAGTTTCCGGAAACACTACCGTAAGAATAGTGTAAAGTGAATTACCTGCAGGATCACCGACAAATTTAGCATCGGGAATGGCATTTTTAATTTCACTCATCATTTTGTATTTCAACTTCAGGATATGTTTATGATGATTTTCAAGATCGGAATAGGAAAGTTCCAATGCCCTGGCCATGCCTGCAATACCATACAGGTTTTCTGTTCCTGCCCGCATATTTCTTTCCTGAGATCCGCCATACAACAAAGGTTTTAATTTGAGGTTGCTGTCAATATATATAAAACCAGTTCCTTTAGGTCCGTGAAACTTATGTGCAGATGCTGAAATAAAATGCAATTTTGTTTCGCTTAAGTTAAATGGGAAATGCCCCATTGTCTGTACGGTATCCGACATAAATACCGCATCATGGATGGAACATAATTCTGCCACTTCTTCCATATTAATCATATTACCCATTTCATTATTAGCATGCATCAGGGCTACCAAAGATCTCTCAGAATTATCAAGAAGTTCCTCCAGATGTGCAGTATTGATGTGACCATCTTTAGTGAGAGATACATATTCGATTTTTGCTTTATTCTGTTGAGTGATTGCTTTTACTGAGTATAGCACGGCATAATGTTCAATCGGAGATGTGATAATCCGTTTAATTCCCAGATCGTTCACACAACCCTGTATAGCCATATTGTCTGCTTCAGTTCCTCCCGATGTGAAAAATATCTCAGAAGTCGAAGCATTTAAAAGTTTTGCGATTTTTTTTCTTGCGGTTTCAATCACAACACGGGATTCACGTCCAAATGAATGAACAGAAGAAGGATTTCCGAATTGATTTTTCATTACATTGGTCATCTCTTCAATCACCTCCGGTGCAAGTGGAGTAGAGGCAGCATTATCAAAATATATTTTCACTCAATAATTATTTATTCAACATTAATAAATTCCATTACTAGGTACTCGTTATTCGAAAATGAATTATACATAATCTGTTCAATGATTTCGTATCGAATCCTTGATGTCTTCAATAATTTTTTCAGCAATATTGTCTGCTTTTGCATGAGAATTACTTTCAGCATAAATCCTTATAATAGGTTCTGTATTTGATTTTCTGAGATGAACCCAGTCATCACCGAAATCTATTTTTACACCATCATCCCTGTTTAGGAGATACCGCTTATACCTATCGGCAATAATATTAAGAATGGATTCCACATCTATATCACTATTTAGTTCGATTTTGTTTTTAGAGATAAAATAATCAGGATACTTTGATCTTAGCATTGAAGCTGATTTTCCATATTGTGCAAGATGGGTTAAAAACAATGCAATTCCAAGTAAGGCGTCCCTACCGTAATGTAGCTCAGGATAAATAACTCCTCCATTTCCTTCACCACCAATGACGGCACTAGTTTCTTTCATTTTCTTCACTACATTGACTTCACCAACGGCCGATGCAAAATACTTTCCTCCTGCAGCTTCGGTAATATTTTGCAGAGCACGTGTAGATGACAGGTTGGAAACTATGATACCGGCATCCTTGCTGAGAATATAATCAGCAACGGCTACAAGTGTGTATTCCTCACCAAACATTTCCCCATCTTCGCACACAAAGGCCAGCCTGTCAACATCAGGATCTACCACAATTCCCAAATGAGCATTGCTTTTTATCACTTCTTCCGAAAGTTCTGTCAGGTTTTCAGGTAGTGGCTCAGGATTATGTGGAAATTCACCTGTTGGTTCACAGTAGAGTTTAATTATATTTTTCACACCCAGCTTGTTGAGTAAAAGAGGAACAGCAATACCTCCACTTGAATTGACAGCATCTACAACGACTTTTAACCCGGCTTTTGCAATAGATTTCAAATCAACAACGGGCAGGGAGCATATTTTATTGATGTGGTCTTCTAAAAATCCCTTTTTGAAAGTATAATCTCCCAAACCATCTATATGCGAGAATGTAATACGACAATCTTTTGCATTATCGAGGATCGTTTTTCCTTCTTTATCATTTAAAAACTCCCCTGAAGAATTGAGTAATTTCAGTGCATTCCAATTACCGGGATTATGACTTGCAGTAATAATTATTCCACCTGTAGAATTTGTCTGTATCACTGCCATCTCAACGGTTGGCGTTGTGCTTAAACCAATATCTATAACGTTAATACCCATCGATTGCAAGGTACCTGACACTATCCTGGATATTATCTCTCCTGAAATACGGGCATCCATTCCAAGAATAACCTGGATATGTGTTGTTTTGTTATTTAGTTTTATCCAGTGAGCATAAGCTGCTGTGAATTTAACAATGTCCAGCGGGCTTAGTCCTTCACCCGGTAATCCTCCAATAGTTCCTCTGATACCGGATATTGAGCTTATTAATGTCATCATTTCTTAATTCCAGCACAAAGATAATTTTTGAAGATTACTAAATGGATAATTTTATTAACCAGATTTTATTTAAATAATTCTGATTTAATTGCACAAACTTAAACACCAATTTTCTATATTTGCGGGAGAACTATTACAGGAGGCTGCATGCACAACGAAATGGGTTCACCTATCAACGATGGCAATGACATACTCATTAAGAAGTACGAAAGTATGCTTAGTGCAGGTGGAACTATATTCTTTGATCTTGATGAATTTGAATACCTGATAGAACATTTCCTTCAATCATTTGAAATCAGAAAAGCAAAAGAGACATTAAAATTGGCTTTTTCTCAACACCCAAAAGCCACAAGCCTATTGCTGCATAAGGCATCTTTGTTCTCTTTGTCACAACATTATGAGAAAGCCATAGCTGTGTTGGATAAAATAGAAAGACTTGAATGCTATAATCCAGACTATCATTTAACTAAAGCGGCTGTTTTAATGCAGATGGGTGATCATGAAAAGGCGATAAAGTCATTAAAACAAGCATTGTTGCTTGAACCTGATAATAAGCATGAAATATATTATAAAATGGGAATGGAGTTTCAGCATGCAGAAAATTATCAACAAGCCATCAGATATCTGAAAAAATCATTGAAGCTAGACCCGAAAAATGTTGAATTACAATATGAGATTGCCTGGTGTTATGAAATTCTGAATGATTATGATTCGTGCATTGAATTTTACAAACATATCATCGATCATTCTCCATATTCTATGCATGCATGGTATAACCTGGGATGCATTTACAATAAGCTTGAGTTATATGAAAAAGCGATTGATGCTTTTGATTTTGCCCTTGCCATCAGTAACGATTGGCCTGATGTATATTTTAATAAAGGTAACGCTCTTACAGGATTAGAGAAATATAGAGAAGCACTTGAGAACTACAATATTGTTCTTACACTTGAATCTCCAACAGAGATAGTATATTACTATATTGGTGAATGTTATGAGAACCTGCTGGAATTTGATCTGGCTATAGAATATTATAAAAAGGCTTTATTGATTGACCCGGAATATGCAGATGCATTACTTGGCGTTGGTATTTGTCTGGATATGCAGGGGCAATCGAACCAGGCTATACCCTATGTGTTGAAAGCCATTGATATGATGCCGGATAATCCTGTCTATTGGCGGATTTTCGGCAAATTGCACGTTAAACTTGGGTGTATGCAAGTGGGAGCTGAAGCTTATACAAAAGCTTTTATACTTGAATCTGATAAAGAAGTTCTGATCGAAATAATAAAAGATTTCTTCATCTATGAAATGCATGAGGAGGCTGTAGAAGCACTAACACAGAAACTAACGACAAATGAAGATAAGGATTTTCTGTTTTTTGCCTTAGCCGCAGTGTTTTTAAAAACGGCTTCTCCTGTTGATGCAAGGGAAATGTTATTGGCAGGATTGGAATCAGATCCTGAAGGTTATAAGTTTTTATTCGATCTTTTGCCTGAAGCCAGGAATAAGGATGATATCACAACAATTATTAACTCATATAAAATCAAATAACTATGAATTTTGAATTAACTCATTTGCCGGAAAGAACCGTTAAACCAAGAAAAACCGGTGTTACAATGGTTATGGACAAAGGGCTGAGTATCAGGCAGACAGAAGACCTCATCACAATGTCCGGAGATAGAATAGATCTGTTAAAATTAGGATTTGGGACGTCCTATTTTACCAATAATCTTAAGGAGAAAATAAAACTCTACAAAGATGCTGACATGAAAGTTTATGTTGGAGGTACTTTATTTGAAGCATTTCTGATAAGGAATATGTTTGACGATTACAGAAGGATGCTGGATAAATTCGGGCTCAATGCTGCTGAAGTTTCAGATGGTTCGATGATTATTCCACACGAAGAAAAACTTAAATACATTTCTAAGCTTGCAAAAGATGTAACTGTGGTTTCTGAAGTGGGTTCTAAAGAAGAGGGCATTCTGATAAGTCCGGGTAAATGGATCAAAATGATGCGCGATGAGTTGGATGCAGGTTCATGGAAGGTGATAGCAGAAGGTAGGGAAAGTGGTACAGTAGGTATTTTCAGACCAAACGGACAACCTCATACCATCCTGATAAATAAAATAAAAGCAAAAGTCAATGATGAAAACATTATCTGGGAAGCTCCACAGAAGAAGCAATGCGTTTGGTTTATAAGGATTTTGGGATGCAATGTGAATCTTGGAAATATTGCTCCACATGACGTTATACCCATTGAAACACTAAGATACGGACTTAGAGGAGATACATTTCATCAATTCCTTCCTGAAGAATTTCAGGATAAAAAGCTTACTGCTAAATGATACAACGAATTTTTCAAGCTTTTTTTTAGGATTATATTAAGTTAATAATGAGCAGATCGTTAAAGGATTATGCCCTCGTATGTCTGAAAGGTATTGCAATGGGTGCTGCCGATGTTGTTCCCGGTGTATCCGGTGGTACCATTGCTTTTATCGCTGGTATTTATGAAGAATTTATAACTTCTCTTAAATCCATCAATGTAAATGCGATCAGGATAGCATCAAAAGAAGGCATCTCTGCATTCTGGAAGCATATTCACGGGAGCTTTCTGTTTTCAATTTTTATCGGGATAGGCATCAGCATTGTTTCTCTTGCCAGGTTAATCAGCATATTGCTGGAAAAGCATCCGGTACCAATTTGGTCATTTTTCTTTGGTCTTATCATCGCCTCTGCTTTTATTGTAAGTTCAAAGATCAATAAATGGCAAGTGCGGGAGATCATAGCTTTGCTGTTTGGAGCAGCTATTGCTTATTATATCACCATAGCAAGTCCTGCAAATACGCCTGAGACTTCCTGGTTTATTTTCTGCTCTGGTATGCTTGCGATTTGCGCAATGATGCTACCGGGTATTTCCGGTAGTTTTATTCTACTCTTACTTGGGAAATATGCCTTTATTATCAACGCTGTTGCCGATAAAAAGATTTCGATACTTGCTTTGTTTGCTGCCGGATGTGTTGCCGGGTTACTTTCCTTCTCTCATCTTTTGTCATGGATGTTTAGAAAATTTCACGATCTGACTGTTGCGGTGCTAACAGGATTCATGGTCGGCTCCCTGAATAAAGTATGGCCATGGAAGATTGCAACCGAATCTCGCCTTATTGGAGGAAGCCCTAAAATAATAAGTGAAAAGGCTGTTTTACCGGGAAATTATCAAGGAGATCCACATCTTTTAAGTGCTATTCTGTTTGTTTCTATTGGATTTCTGCTTATAATTGCTCTTGAGAGGATAGCTGTTTCAAGGAAAAACTCATGAAAATATTCGGTTTGATCGGAAGTCAAATTGAGCACAGCAACTCACCAAAGTTATTTGAACAGTTGTTCCTTAAATACAATATTAAGGATGCTTCCTACCGTCTTTTCCCTCTGAATCATATCGAACAGTTAAGGGAATTGCTTTATGAACATCCTGATTTATGCGGGTTGAATGTAACAATGCCCTTTAAAAAGACAGTAATACCGTTTCTGGATGAAATTTCAACGATCGCAAAGGATACAGGAGCGGTGAATACGATAGCTGTAATAAGAAATGATGATAATGTAAAACTGAAGGGGTTCAACACGGATGTCGGAGCATTTCAGTATGCTTTAAATCCTCTGCTGCAATCATGGCATCAGAGTGCATTGATTCTTGGTAACGGGGGTGCTTCCGCTGCTGTAAAAGTAGTGTGTAAGAGGATCGCTGTGGATTATACTGTGGTTTCAAGGAAAAAGAAACAGGGAGTTATTACTTATAAAGATGTAACGGAAGAAATAATTAAAGAACATCTTTTGATCGTTAATACAACACCGCTTGGCATGTATCCAAACACAGATAATTATCCACTTATCCCCTATGAATATCTTACCACACGTCACCTGCTATTTGATATGATTTACAATCCCATCAATACATGTTTTATGAAGTTTGGAACAGAGAGGGGAGCAGTTGTGTCCAATGGACAACTCATGCTTGAATTGCAGGCAGGAAGGAGCTTAGATACATGGAGGAGTTCATTGTATGCTTTTTGATCTAATTTTGTCTACAATTTTATGAGCATCAACATAACAAACAAGAAGGCGCGCTTTGAGTATGAATTGCTCGAGAAATACATTGCAGGCATCGTCTTATGTGGTACGGAAATAAAATCCATCAGGCAGGGGAAGGTGAGTCTTGCCGAATCTTATTGTACCATGATTGGTGAGGAACTCTGGGTGAAACAAATGAATATTGCTGAATATTCACACGGCAATATCAACAACCACGAGCCGGCCCGCGACCGCAAGCTATTGCTTAACAAGTCCGAACTGTTGAAAATCAACAAAAAGATAAGAATTAAAGGGCTGACCATTATCCCAATACGGCTTTTTATTAACGGGAAAAACCTCGCTAAAATAGAGATAGCCGTTGCCAGGGGTAAAAAGCTATATGATAAAAGGCAGGCCATCAAAGACAGGGAAATGAAAAGACGGGCAGAGCGCAAAGACTTTGATAGTTTATAGATTTAAGTTATTTCTGATGAAGCATAAACAGCCTTTCATCTTTTTTCACCGCACGGATATTATAGCAAGACAGGCAGTTTCCCGGCAAAAGCGCTGATTATCAGGTTGTAGTGTCTTCCACAAGTTCAAAAGGAATATCGAGAATCTCGCTTAGATTTTCACCCGTGTCCAGCAGGTCTTCATCTTCGGGATCGTATATCCACCTTATTTTCACTTTCCCTTTTCCGCTTTTATGAATGCTTTCCAGGTCCCTGAGAAGTTCTATAAGTGTCCTCGATGAGGAGGTGTTGCAATATTTCAGATTGATTGTAAGAACGGTTTCCGGTTTTGGATTGTTTCCATATGCTTCCATCCAACTCATGATAGGTTCATAAAAGTCAACAGGATTGGAAAGTATGGAATTGCCTTCCATGGTAAAGATACCCGTTTCGGGATTAAAATTGATATTGGGCGAATAAAAATCACCTTCGATATGCAGTGTGTCCATTAGCTTAGATTTCTTTATATGCAAACAGAATGGTCAAATGTATAAAATATATGGATATATTATCCTGAATTTTAAAATGAATGCCAATTCCCCTGTTGTTAAATTCATGGAGCTTTATAATGAATTTATTTTTGCCTGATAAAAAAACCTGCTTTGATATTTTTTATTTTCTGATAATGGAATAAGCTCTCCGAAATACGCATTCTGCTCTTCTGAATACCGACTCAGCTCTTCTGAATACGCATTCAGCTCTCCGGAATGCACCCTTTTAAGCACAAATCATAAATATTTATTGCAATTTGTTAAGGCAGGGAGATATTATGTTTC
>CAZUDW010000003.1:36103-40635 GCA_964619305.1 uncultured Flavobacteriales bacterium | reverse complement strand
GCACAAATCATAAATATTTATTGCAATTTGTTAAGGCAGGGAGATATTATGTTTCAGGCAGGTCAATGAACGTATCACTGACTTTTTAACTCCTGTCTGCGTGCGGTTACGCACAGGCAGATGAAGTAAAAAAGTCTTTTAGTTCTGATAATTTTTCAATATTTTTGTGTGGGTGCATGATTTGGAATTTTGTTAGGAATGAGTGCTATGCCGGATAAACGGGATTGAGCATTGCCGAATGACGACACAAAATCACTGAATTTTTATTAAATAATTTGAAATACCTTAAAAAACAAGGCATTTTCTCTAGATCATGCTTTTTTTTTACGAACAAAATGAATAGTTTTCACCACTTTTTATTAACTGCGTAACTTCAGTAAATAAGTCATTGAATATATTGATTATAGCAACGAATAAAACAGGTGGAGCTACCATAGCTGCACATCGGTTAATGAATAATCTGAAGCATGCAGGTCATGAATGTAAAATGCTTGGTGCAAGAAACGACATTCCTTCTGATGATCTCATTGTGTATGACTATTCGGACAGGTCCTTATTCAGAAAGATGGTTGATAAATTGCAAACAGGGAAGACCCTTAGATCACTGGATACGAAATATCATTATTTTAACCATTCGGAGAATGATCATTACATTCCTACAAAAAGTTTGCTCCGGTATTTCCCATTCAAACCTGATGTAATTGTTGTGCATTGGGCTACCGGATTTATCAACACCGGAAATATTGCTGAATTTACACGCCTGACAGATGCAAAAGTATTTTGGTACATTGTTGATATGTTGCCGATGACAGGAGGCTGTCATTATGCGTGGGAATGTAAAGGGTTCATGGGTGATTGCAGCAACTGCCCGGCAATACTTGATGATCAGGAGAAGGAATTCTCGTCTAAGAACTTACAGATAAAACAAAAGAAATTAAAACAAGCTAAAGTGGACATCATTGCCGCATCGGGAGAACTTTATGAACAATCCGTACAAAGCAGCTTATTTAAGCACAAATCACTTCACAAGGTATTGCTTTCTGTTGATCCCGAAATGTTTAAACCTTCAGAAACAAAGTCATTTAAGCAAAAATTTGATCTGAGTTCCGATACTAAAATATATCTTGTTGGCGCCCGCAATATGAATGAAGAAAGGAAGGGAATGGCAGTTTTATCTGATTCACTGAAGCTGGTTTGGCAGGAACTGTCCGATAAAGACAGATCAAGCGTTTTTTTGTATTTGATTGGCAGGAAACCAAAAGAGGAAAGGATTCCTTTTGAAATCCCTTTCAGGCATGAATTTACGGGCATGATCAATAATGAAAATGAACTTGCTGAGGCATACAGAAAATCAGATTTTTTTATCTGTCCGTCACTCGCAGATTCAGGACCAATGATGATAAATGAATCTGTAATGAGCGGTACGCCTGTCATATCATTCAGGGTTGGGGTTTCTACAGAACTGATCATTGAAGGAAAAACGGGTTTTATTGCAAAAGAGAAGAATGCCGTATCGCTGGCAGAAAAAATCAGGGAATCTGTTTTTTTAACGGATAAGATGCTTGTAGAAATGAAAGCATTATGCAGGGATACAGCTCTTTTAAAGTGTAGCCCTGACATACAGTCGGAAAAGCTCACAGAGATATTCAAAAAGTAGTATAAGATTGAATGGATGATGCCATGTAATTGAAATCAATTAATTTGCAAAATAAAAAGTGAGATATGGAAACATCACACATTAAAAATCATTGGGAACAACAAGCAGAAAAACACGGAGGGGAGTATGCCGCCTCCTGGGGAGATCATTATATGATTGAGCTTGAAACAGAGTTTATTTCCAATGAGATTCAGGATAATGATATGATTTTGGATGCCGGGTGCGCAAATGGATATTCGGCTTTCAGGCAGCTCGAAATGCATCCTTCAATTCAAATCACCGGAATTGATTTCACAGAGGGAATGATCCGGGAAGCTATGATCAGAAAAGAAAATCATCCTCATCAGGATAGGATCAGATTTTTACAGTCTGACATTTCAAACACGACTTTTGATTCAGACTTATTTGACCTCGTTTATACAACAAGGGTTCTGATAAATTTACCGACATGGGAATTGCAGAAAAAAGCCATTGAAGAATTGATTAGATTAACCAAACCGGGAGGTAAGATTCTATTGCTGGAGGGATTTTGGGAACCATTGATGAAATTGAATGCTTTGAGATTGATAAGTGGGTTACAACCTTTACGGGAACATGATTATAACAGGTATCTAAAAAAAGCCGATCTGGAAAAACATATCAGGCAACTGAATATAAAATTTAAGAACATTGACTTTTCATCAGTCTATTACCTTGGTTCACGTTTTATAAGAGAGTTGGTTAATGCTGATAAAAAGTTGACGGATTATACGAATCCATTAAACGAAGTATTTTATCAACTCGAAAAGAAATATTCCGGAGGTGGTTTTGGTATTCAGCAGGCATATATATTATACATATGATACCCTTTAACAAACCTGTCATTATCGGGCAAGAGTTGCAGTATATAAAGGAAGCTGTATATTCAGGGAAAATTTCCGGGGATGGCATATTTACAAAAAAATGTGAGGCATTCTTTGAACAATACGGATTCAACAAGGTGCTGCTCACTACCTCCTGTACAGATGCATTGGAGATGGCTGCAATATTACTGGATATCCAACCCGGTGATGAGATAATCATACCTTCATATACCTTTGTATCCACTGCCAATGCTTTTGCTCTCAGGGGAGCAGAAATCAGGTTTGTTGATTGCGAGGATAATACACCCAATCTTGATGCTGATAAGGTAGAAGAACTGATAACGCCAAAAACAAAAGCCCTGGTAGTAGTGCATTATGCAGGCATTGCCTGTGAAATAGAAAAACTTGTAGGCATTGCAAGGAAACACGACTTATACCTGATAGAAGATGCTGCCCAGGCCATTGACAGCTATTATGAAGATAAACCTTTGGGGAGTTTTGGCAATTTGGCTACATTTTCATTTCACGAAACTAAAAATGTAATATCCGGAGAAGGTGGGATGATTGTAATAAATGATAATAAGTTTGTAAAAAGAGCTGAGATCATTCGTGAAAAAGGTACCAACAGAACAGCATTTTTCAGAGGTGAGATAGATAAATACCAGTGGGTTGATATTGGTTCATCCTTTCTGCCTTCTGATATCATCGCTGCTTTCCTTTTCGCCCAGCTTGAGAAGTTGAAAAATATCCAGGCAAGGAGAAAAGAAATCTGGGAACGATATTATTCCGGTCTTTATCAGCTGACTTCAGAATATAACATTCAGTTGCCTCATATACCAGTTGGAGCTACCAATAACGGGCATATTTTTTATTTGGTTTGCAATGACTTGTCTGAAAGAGATCAGTTAATAGCTTCATTAAAGGAGAACAACATAATGGCGGTTTTTCACTATCAGTCTCTTCATAAAAGCAAGTATTTTAAAAACAGGCATGATGGCAGGCAATTGCCAAATTGTGATCGTTTTAGCGATTGTCTTGTAAGGCTGCCATTGTTTTACAGTCTTTCCGGGAGCGATCAGGATAAAATAATTGATCATGTGCAAACTTTTTATAAAAATCGTTGATGCTTATAAATTGTTTTTAGTATATGCATTATCCTAAAATCACTATAGTTACTCCCACCTTCAACCAGGGTGAATTTATTGAGCAGACCATTACATCAATCCTTGATCAGAATTATCCGAATCTTGAATATATCATTGTGGATGCAGGCAGCAATGATAAAACGGTTTCAATAATAAAAAAATACGAGAAGCATTTAGCATGGTGGGTGAGCGAGAAAGACAGGGGGCAAAGTCATGCAATAAACAAAGGGCTTGAAAAGTCAGGTGGCGATGTCTTTAACTGGGTCAATTCTGATGATTATCTTGCGGAAGGGGCATTGCAGTTAATAGGTGAGAGATTCATGGACAGAAAGATATCTGTGCTTTGTGGAAGGATGAAAATGTTTTGGCAGGATACGGGCAAAGAATCAGTCTGGACACCTACCAGGGTCAGCAACTCATTGAGCAAAATGATAGGATTTTCTTCTAATCGTCAACCTTCAACCTGGTTTAGATTAGACAAACTAAGAAGGATAGGGCCGCTAAATGAGCATCTGCATTTTACGATGGATCAGGATATGTGGGTGAGATATTTGCTGTCAAACGGGAAAAAGGGCATTGTTCAAACCGACAAAATTCTGCTCCACTTCAGGCGGCACAATGAATCCAAAACAGAAAAAAGCAATCAGGGTTTCAATAAGGACATTGTAAGTATATTTGTATCATTGCTTACCCAAACGGGTATTCCTTCCTGTGCAGAACAATTAAGAAATCTAACTGGTGTCAAAGCGCATACGGATTACAATCTATTACTGCCCGAAAGTTATTTAAAAATCAATCAAAAAAAAATCTATAATTACTTTTTATTGAGGATGACAGAAAATTATATTGGAAAGAAAGACAAGAAAAGTTCTGAAAAATTCTACCGCG
>CAZUDW010000003.1:0-36003 GCA_964619305.1 uncultured Flavobacteriales bacterium | reverse complement strand
AAATTCATCACGCAACATATTTAAGTTGACCGATACAAAATTACCTGCATACCAAAAATCTGAAAAACGGTAGCAATTGATACGTTTCCCCCCTTTGAACTTTGACAACCTTACGCCATACAATGCGTAGCCTTTCCCGAAAGCTTTGATGCAAATGTCATGACGTTCCAGAATATAATATCGCATCAGTTCAACCCAGTCTTTGATGTTAGGATTGTCCGATTTTGTAACACCTTTGCTGTGAATGTATGTTGCAACATCATATTGGTTGAAATCAATCTCATTTCTCAGTTTTTGAAACCCGGGTACTTCTCCCAATTTCCTGTCATTGCCGGATATGAATATCTTTTTTACTTTGGGAATACACTTCAATCTGCTTAAAATTTTATTTTTACTGAACAACTTATCAGAAATATCTAAGTTAACATGTATGAAAATATCATCATGATGTACACAGGAAAGCAATTTCTTTGTAATATTTTTCCAATCGCCTTTTGGATAAAGGTGGTAAAGTAACACAGATCGTATATTTGCATTTTGGATCATGAATAATACAAAAGTAGTATTTAGGGAGCGAGTTTATATATGAAGAGTTTTTTGATTATATCATGTTTGACCCCTGAAAGCATGCGATCTCCGGTTAGAAACAAACTTTTTGATCTCTTTGTCAAATCCCTCAGGAATCAAAGCTGGCCAAACTGGAAAGCGATTTTTATTGGAGAAGAAGATTATGTTGATGGTAACATTTGCAGGGTTAAATCATCTGCTGTTTATAAAAGAGATAAATTGCTTGTAGGGGAGAGATTGTTGAAAGAACTGGATGAAAAACCGGATTATGTATTAAGATTGGACGATGACGACCTGATATCTCCCTTTGCCCTGGAACGTTTGTCTGCTCTGGATTTTGATTGTTACGCAGATAAATATCATGCTTATTATAACCTTCTTGATGGAAAAATAAGTTTAAAAGAGTTCCCATGGCTGCCCAATACAGTCATTCACTCATATCAGCATGCGATTTCTATACCGGATAATTCAGACAGATCTTTATTTGCCTGCAATCATAGTAAATTCTGGCACAAGTTTTATGCAGGAAAGAAGCTGACATATTCCCCTAAAAAACAACCCGTGTATTTACGAATATTTTCACCCAATACAATGAGCATGGTGGGTGAAACACATGTTTCTGATAAAGGTATTTCAGATGAAAAATCATTCAGGGAGCTCCAGGAAAAGATAAAAAAAACAGGTAAATGGAAGAATTATAAAATTCCTGATTTTGAAATGTATATGGATTCACTAAAAGAAATCAGTCGTATGATTCCTGATACAGTTTCAATAAAACAAAAAAGTAATATTGCTAAATTATTTGGTAAAAAATAGTTTTGAGAACAAAACCTCAGTCAGAGATAGTTTCAGCTGTAAATCAACTTGAGATTGAACTACAAAATTTTGATTTTGACTTGAAGGAATGGAGTTTAAATTACTTCCAAAGCCACAGGAACAGGTATATTCATGAATTATCAAACCTCGTGTCATTATACAGTAACAGTCATATATTGGAGATAGGTTCATCTCCCTTACATATGACAATTTTGATGAAAAAATCAGGAATGAATGTTACAGGTATCGATATTGCTCCTGAGAGATTATCAGAGTTGTTGGACAAATATGATTTGGAAGTTTTGAAGTGTGATATAGAAAAACAACACCTTCCCTTTGGTGATGGTATATTTGATTTAGTGATACTAACCGAGGTGTTTGAACATTTGCGCATTGATCCAATTTTCACTATTGGTGAAATATGCAGAACGCTTAAACCGGGGGGCAAGTTGCTTCTTTCAACTCCAAATCTGTATTCTTATTTTAATAGGGTTAATTATTTGAAAGGGCGAGCTTTTGATGATCCTTATAATGAGTTCGGAAAACTGCATAGCATTGGACATATGGGACATGTGAGGTTATATGCTGCTCATCAATTGAAAAACTTCCTATTAAAAACAGGTTTTACGGAAGTAGAAATATCTTTTCAGGTGTTCTCTAAAATTAAAGGAAAACTTGCTTTTGTGAATACATTATACAAGCTGTTTCCTCATTTAATGCCGTTTATTTATGCATTGGCGACTAAATAAAGTAAGATAAAATGATAGATTCATTTGACAAATCCATATTCATTATTGGCTCTGGAAGGTCCGGTACTTCTCTTATCCAGGCAATATTAAATGCACATTCAAAGATTAGTTCTCCTCCAGAATTTCATTTTTTTAAACATTATATCGCCAATCCTCTCAGGCAACATTTAAATCAAATAGAAAACATTGAACACCTGGAAAGTTTTCTACTAAGAGATAAAAAAATTCAACGATTAGACATAGATGTGCAACAGGTATTACAACCTTATAAAAGTGGTAAAAGTCCATTTGATTTTGCATCAGTTTATAAATCTTATATGTCGAATTATCTTCAGCGCATGCAAAAAAAATGTTTCGCAGATGGAACACCTGAAAACATCTTTTACCTAACATATATTTCAAGTATATTCCCCGAAGCATACATAATACATACTCTTCGGGATCCAAGAGATGTTGTACTTTCCATGAAAAAAGCAGGGTATAATCAGGGTGAAGATATTTCTGCAGAGAAGTTGGCTACTTTAATACATAAAGGCTATATGCAGGTTCAAAAGTGTAAACATTTATTTAAAAATCGTTTGATCGTTATTAAATATGAGGATTTAATTGATCAAATCGATGAAATGGTACAGAGGTTATGTTCCTTTCTTGATATAGAATTTGAACAGGAAATGATTCATTTTAATAAGAGTGCGAGTCAGGTTTTCAGCAGGGAAGAATCTCAATGGAAATCAAATCTCACCAAACCGATTATGAAAGGCAATTATGGCAAATGGAAACAGCAATTATCGGCAAAGGATGTCCTTATTACAGAAAATATCTGTAATAATTTATTTACAAATGGTTTATATAAAAAAAGCGAATATTCAGCAAATGCCTCAGTATTGGATAAAATGAACTGCTCTTTCAGAATTTTCAGAAATCGTTTGTTGAATACCAGATTGCTCAAAAAAAAGGATCTTCGTTATAATGATTGATCAAATTAAAATTTCAGCAATTATTCCTTGTTATAACGTTGCGACTTATATTGGGCGGGCAGTGAAATCCATTGTTGCTCAGTCTTATCCTATTTCAAAGATCATCTGTGTCAATGATGGTTCAACAGACAATACATTTGAAGTATTAAAAGGCTTGCAACAAAAATATCATATAACCGTGATATCAACAAAAAACAAAGGGGCAAGCAGTGCAAGGAATACCGGATTAAAGGAAGCAAATGGAACATATATTCAATTTCTTGATGCCGATGATTATCTTGAACAAGACAAAATTAAACATCAGGTATCAATGCTCTCCGGCCCAAAACCTGCATTTATTGCTTCATCTTATAGTAAATTATTTGCCGATGGAAAGAAAGTAATATATCCTGTTGAACAAGATAGTTGGATTGCTCTCGCTAACGCTCGTCTTGGTTCAACTTGTTCCAATCTTTGGAACAAACAATCTGTATTGGATGTAGGAGGATGGAATGAAGATGCTGAAAGCAGTCAGGAGGCTGATCTCATGTTCAGAATATTGCAGCATAACGAAGATATATTACACGATCAAAAACCTCTGACCGTTATAAATCAACAGCGGGATTCCATTTCCACCAGATCTGTTGAGCTGAACAGAATCAGGTATTTGGATCTGAGATTTCAGATATGGGATTACCTCGTTGCGAAAGACAAAGTGACGGATGAAAGAAAAAAAGAGATAGGACAAGCAATTTTCGATGCAATAAGAATGTTATATAATTACAATAAGACCTATAGTCTCAGTAAATATCATAATCAATTTAAAAAAATGAAAATTAAGCCCGGACAATCTGCAGCAACATCATCTCTTTATTTGTTTTTTTATCGCATGTTTGGATTTAATTTAGCTCAAACCTTGTCAAGTTTAATAAAAAGAAAGTGAAGAAAATCCTGATTTCTGTTGGCACCAGGCCGAATTTTATTAAAGTGACACAGTTTAATAAAATTGTATCCCTATTCCCTGAGTTTGAGGTCATCTTAGTGCATACAGGCCAGCATTATGATATAAAAATGGCTGACGTATTTTTTAACCAATTCAATCTTACGCCAGATTATTTCTTGGATATCCATCCAGATAAGCCATATAAGCAAATTGCTGAAATCATGATCAGGATGGGGCAATTGGTAAAAGACATTAAACCTGATATTATCATGGTTCCGGGAGATGTCAATTCAACACTTGCTGTAGCGCTTACTGCTAATAAGATGAATATACCTCTTGCACATATTGAAAGTGGCCTGAGAAGTTTTGATTATAATATGCCCGAGGAGTATAATCGCCTCATCACTGATCAATTAGCCGACATCTGTTTTGTTACCGAAAAGAGTGGCACAGACAATCTTCTCCGGGAGAGGAAACCGCAGAATAGTATCTACTTTGTTGGAAATACCATGATAGATACATTGGTTGGATTTGAAGCTTCCATTGAGAATTCAGAAATCATGTTGAAGCATAAGCTTGAACCGGAAAAATATGTTTTAATGACAATGCACAGACCGGCAACAGTTGATAGTAAAACAAGGCTTACTGAACTGATATACGTCATTGAGAGCATTTGCAGGAATTTTATATTGGTCTTTCCGGTACATCCGCGCACATATAACAGGTTTAAAGAATTCGGTCTAGATGGGCGGTTAGACAAAATAAGAAATCTGCTCATTGTGCCACCTCTTGATTATTTTTCCTTTCAAAAATTGATTAAAAACGCTTTTGCAATAATCACTGATAGCGGAGGCATACAGGAAGAGAGCACATATTATGGTGTCAATTGCCTGACGCTTAGAGAAAACACCGAGCGTCCGGTTACAATCGAACTGGGTACCAACAGATTATTGCATCTTGATTCTGAGGCTATTTGTAATGCTTTGGATTCGATTTCAATGCATAAAAATGATAAAGCAATAATTCCTCCATTGTGGGATGGTAAAGCCACTTTTCGGATATTGGATGTTTTGAAGCAATATTTTAACGATTGATGGCATGATCTATCTGACATTTAACGATCAACTGTCCGGGATATATTCAAGCCAGGTAATAGATGTTGTTGATCTGCTTAACGAGAAGTATTCATCAGATATCAAACTCGTAGCTTTTGTTCCTGTCAAAGGTTATTGGAAAAATTTAATAAACATTAGAGCCAGAAATCAACAAGCAAGAGTTTGGCCGATTCTGTTTAGATTAAGAAAATGGAGTTATAACAAATTTATATTGAAACTGCTTGTAAACTGGAAAAAGAAACAAACTATTATAGCAAGGGGGATTTTTGCTTGTAATCTGGCATTGCTGTTAAAAGATGATGGTTGTGTGAAAAAAGTTTGTTATGATGGCAGAGGAGCTGTTTTAAGTGAATTTAGAGAGTATCATATGTCAGATGACACAAAACTCAATATGCAAGTGAAAGCAATGGAAGAAAAAGCGGTCAATAAGAGTGATTTCCGCATTGCAGTTTCTAATAAACTCATGGCATATTGGGAACAATTGTATGAATTCAATCAAAGCAAAGATACCGTAATAATTCCTTGTACCTTGGGTTTAAATTTCAAATTCCTGGACGAAGAAGAATATAAAATAAAAAGAAGCGAAATGCGTGATGTGATGGGATATGACGATAACGATATTGTATGTGTATATGCCGGTTCTGTGGTTGGATGGCAGTCTTTTGATTTAATGTATGAGATATTGGAAAATCTGATGAAGAATAATTCTATGAAATTGCTTTTTCTCTCTCCTGAGGACCACCAGATTGAGAAATTAAAAGGAAAATTTAAAAGTGCTGTAAAAAATATTTTTGTTAAGCATTTTGAAGTACAGAAATATTTAATAGCCTGCGATTTTGGATTATTATTGAGAAAAAACAGCATTACAAATTCTGTGGCATCACCAACCAAATTTGCTGAATATCTTGCAGCAGGTTTAAAAATTATTGTATCTGAAAATGTTGGAGATTATTCAGAGTTTACCCTCAAACATAACTGTGGTTATATTGTGGATGAATTAAAAGACCAAAACTTACATCAGCCTTCTGTTGCGGAGAAATTACAAATAATAAAGATTGCTGAAAGTAATTTTTCAAAAAACGCGCAACCAAACATAAATAAGTTCAGAACTTTAGCAGATAATTTGAACGAACGATAACATGTTGTATAAGAAGTACATATCTAATCCTATTGTAATTTTTCAGAGAGGTCGCGATTTTATATCAGAGGCACTGATTAAAAGTAAGCTAATGAAAGGCGATAATCAATATCAGAAGTATATTATCTTAGCTTGGTACAGGACAGGTTCGAATCTTATAGTAAACTTGTTGTCAAGTCATCCTTCAATTATTGCATATTCAGAATTGTTCCATCCACCAGAAATTTTTTGGGGAGAAGGCGTTTTTGGGCTTAGTCAGCAGCAGAACGACCAGATAATTGAAACAAGAAATAAGAAAACAGACTTGTTTTTAGATAAATATGTATTTAGAAAATACCCTGCCTATATTGAAGCCGTGGGATTTAAAGTGTTATATCCGCATTTTAATGACAAAAGATATAAGGGACTCAAAAAAATATTGTTATCGTCAGATGATTTAAAAATAATACATCTCAAAAGGAGAGACTTATTGCAGGTTTATGTTTCAAAAGAATTGGCTGCAAAAAGAAGGATTATGAATGAGACTTCCTCCAAACGAGCATACCAGAATTTACTTGAAATTGGTAAATTGTATTGCCCGATTGAAAATGTTGAATCATTTTTCATTGACCATAGCAAGCGTGTAAAGGAGTATGATGACCTGTTAGTCTCAAATAAAGTGCTTGAAGTTTATTATGAAGATTTGGTAAAAAATATACAGTTAGGGATGAAGAATGTTCAGGACTATCTTTGTGTTAAACAGAAGAAACTTAATACGGTACTTGTGAAGCAAAATGTACTAAGTTTACAAGAAATTATTGCAAATTTTCTGGAACTTTCTGAGTATTTTAAAGGGACTGAATGGGAATTTTTTTTCAATAGATAAATGAGATTATCTTTAATTACGGATGGAATTACCCCTTATGTGATAGGTGGAATGCAAAGACATTCGTTTTTTATTGCCAAATATTTTGCCGCATCAGGTATTCATGTAGACTTATACCACTATTCTGAAAGCAATAAGTATGACATTAATTTACTGGAGTTTTTTACAGAAGAGGAGAAGAACAATATCGAATCGATTGTTTTGGAATTTCCTCAGCATGATTTAATGCCAGGACATTATCTAAAAAGCTCCTATCAATATGCAACAATGATCTATAATGAGCTAACAACCAGAGAGAAATCAGATTTTATTTATGCTAAAGGCTTCACTGCATGGGAATTATTAAAGAAAAAATCTTGCGGGATGATATTACCTCCTGTAGGAGTGAATTTTCATGGGTTTGAAATGTTTCAGAAACCGCCATCATTTCGTTCAAGAATTGAACAGATGCTCCTAAGGCCTGCTGTTAAATACAATGTGCTCAATGCTGACTATGTGTTTTCCTATGGGGGAAAGATAACCGACATAATTAAATCTCTCGGAGTGCCCATGAGTAAAATCATAGAAGCGCATTCCGGTGTTGAAAAAGAAATGATAAGAGATAAACACAATATTAAAGTTGAAGACAAAAGGAAGTTTGTGTTTGTAGGAAGGTATGAGAGGAGAAAAGGGATTAAGGAACTGATTTCAGCAATTAAAAGCATAAACAATCAGGAGAGATGTGAATTTCATTTTATAGGGGCAATACCACTCAAGCAGCAGATCACAGCTACGAATGTGTTTTTTTATGGAAAGGTAACCGATAAAATGAAACTGACTTCAATTCTGGATGTTTGTGATGTTCTGATATGCCCAAGTCATTCTGAGGGAATGCCAAATGTTATATTGGAAGGTATGGCAAGAGGGTTGGCGATAATAGCTACAGATGTAGGAGCTGTTTCATTAATGGTTTCCTCCAAGAATGGCTGGTTGATTAACTCTCCTACAACATCAGCAATTGTTAAGGCAATTCGGGAAGCTATTTCTTGTGATAATGAAAAACTATTGAACTGTAAAATTAATTCTTTGAATAAAATAACAGAAAAATTTAATTGGAAATCAATTTCTTATAATTTGATTAATACTATTAAACAGTCAATAAAAAATTAGTCATTTTTAGTTTTGTTCAGGTAATATTCACATAAAATATTCAGACCTTCTTTCAATGTTGTTGAAGGTTGGTAGCCAATAGCTTTTAACAGTTTTTGTGAAGAACCGACTCTTCTTTCAACTTCAAAGTCGTATCTTTTCTCTGGCACACGAATGAATGTGATTTTTGATGATGAAAGAATCAATTCTTTGATAGAATTAGCAACGTCAAGTATTGTGATCTCTTCTCCATTTGCTACGTTGAATATATTACAACCATCAACCTTCTCGGCACACAATACAGTCGCTTTTATAGTGTCGTCAATATATGTGAAATCTCTTGTCTGCTTACCATTTCCATAAATAGTGATAGGCAAATTGTGTTGAGCTTGTTCAAAAAAACGTGGAATAACCATCCTGTTATCCTGCCTCATGCCATATACATTGAAAAATCTTAAAGAAACAGATTCGATGCCTTTCGCTTCATATTCAGCAGCCAGGTAGATTTCGTTATACCTTTTCGCAATAGCATAACTTGTTCTTGGATCCAACTGGATATTTTCAGTAACAGACTTAGTAATAGCTGAATGACCATATACACCACTTGTTGATGCATACATAATCTTTCCTACCCCATTAAGTATAGCTGCATCTACAACATTCTTTAATCCTATTACTTCAGTTTCCATCGTTTCTACAGGATTATCTGCAACAATATCAACCCCCAAAACTGCAGCAAAATGAAAAATAACAGAGCAATGCTTACTCAACTCTTTTACAATGTCAAAATTTCTAACATCCGCTTTTACAAGTTGCAGATTATTAGCTATATCATTGTCTAACTTATTTCCTCTCAGCAAATTGTCAAGAACAATAACTTCGTGTCCATCTTCAACCAGTCGTTTTGACAAATGACTACCTATAAATCCTGCTCCTCCTGTTACTAGAATCTTTGACATATTTCTCTTTAAATTAATTTTACAAATATATGCATATAACACGATTGCAATTTTTAAGATCAGCATGGATAGTAATACTGTTGGTATCTGTAACGGTATTATTTGATTTATTCAGAATTTATATAAGACCTGGTATGATAAAAAACAAGATTCTAAATTCAGTACAATGGAAATCAATGAGAAGAAAACTTTCAAAAGAATTGGAAGTACAACCTGAAGTGATATTAGCAGGAACGAGCTTAACATATAGCTTGAATATCAATTATTTCCATTCAAAAAGAGTGTTTAATTTAGGAATACCTGGAGAACTAACCGATGGTCTGATTAAAAGAATACCAGATATCATTAAAATCAAGCCGAAAAAGGTTTTTATAGAAATAGGAATCAACGATATTTTGGCAGGAAATGATGTTTTAAAAGTGTACTCAAACATCCGAATTATTGTTGATGAACTTAGAAGAGAGTTGCCCGATGTTGTTATTTATATTCAGGGCTTGTTTCCTACTTATTTAGAAAATGGATGGTTTACCCAAAACAACACCATTAATTCTAGGATCATTCAATTAAACAGATATTTAAAACATCTTTGTTCACAAAAAAGACTAAATTATATAAATACTCATAGCCTTTTTATGAAGCAGGGTCAACCTGTGCCTGAATATTTTTCTGATGGCGTACATCTGACCGATTCTGCATATATAAAATGGGAGCAAATGTTGCAGCCCTATATTATGGAAGAATTATAATTTTAGTGCGACCGTGGCATTAAAAATTTATTTTTGCAACTTAAACCAAATGAAAATGCCTTCCCCTACTAAAAAAGTCTATTTTCCTGGATTGAATGGTCTTAGGTTTTTTGCTGCATTTGCCGTTATATTTACACATATAGAATTGATAAAAATGTCATTTGGTGTGCAAAATCATTGGCATAATCCTATCTTTTTTAATCTTGGTGGGCTGGGTGTTTATTTCTTTTTTGTGTTGAGCGGTTTTCTCATTACTTACTTGTTGTTGGTTGAGAAAGATGTTTCCGGAACGATTTCAGTAAAAAAATTTTATCTCAGGAGAATATTTAGGATATGGCCTCTCTATTACCTCATTTTTATCATAGGGTTTGTGATCCTTCCTTTTTTCCATTCCATTGATATTGGTTATCTGACAAATACGTTTCATGAACATTTTTGGAGCCAGTTTCTTACATATTTATTACTATTTCCAAATTTAGGCTATGCTCTCCATGGTGCTGTTCCTCATATTGGTCAGTTATGGACTATTGGAGTGGAGGAACAGTTTTACATACTTTGGCCACTTTTGATAAAGATTACCAGAAAACCATTAACATTGTTGATTGGGTTGATTGTTATCCTTGTGCTTACCAAAATATTTGTCCTTTATTCATTTTTAGTTCATCCGGATGTAGTGTGGCTATCTGCTTTAAAGGAGTTTATGGCAATGATGAAGATTGAATGTATGGCTGTTGGCGGCATTGGAGCTTATTTGCTTTTTAAAAAGAACTCATACTGGCTTAGAATTGTGTATAATCAGGCCATTCATATTATTTGCTGGTTGTTAATCCCTGCACTTATTTATCTAACCCCATCAGCTTTGCAGGATGGTATTCATTTGGTGTATTCCATAATATTTATTGTCATCATTTTGAATATATCCACAAATACAAAGTCATTCGTTAAAATGAACAATAAAGTGCTTGAAACACTTGGCAGCCTGTCATATGGTATTTATATGTATCATTTAATGTTAATCCCAATTGTACTTTATCTGTTTCAATCATTAGCATTAGACCCGGGTGAAAATATTTTTACAAACATTCTGTTTTATTTTGTCGTAATTGCGTCAACAATTGGAATTTCATATATTTCCTATTATTACCTTGAAAATTATTTCCTGAAATTAAAAAAGAAATTCTCAATCATACAAAGTGCTGGAAAGTAGGAGAATAAGGTACAATTTATTAATTAATTCCATTCTCAAAGTAGCAATGATTGCCACTTTATTTATCAGTTCAATAGTTTTTTTCAGAGAACCATTTGAATTTTATATCTCCTATGCGATTATTGTTTTCTTATTGCCGTTTTTTATTATGAGATTTCAATTCCCCGTCTCTATAGTTAAGATCATGCTTCCTCTATTGATTTTTGGTATGTTTTCAGTAATTGGAGGTCAGAATACATGGGCATTATTTATGAAAATATTCATTAATATTCTCATCTCAGCGATGTTTTATTATTACGTATTTCAGGCGTTTCGGAAAGATATCAAAACCATCATACGATATTATATGATTGGTGCTACCATTGTCGCTGTTATAGGGTTTATTCAACTGATATCTTATCAGATTGGTTTTACTCCAGGATATGATTTCCATTGGATTTTTAATAAGTGGGGTGTCTCGCAGGGGGGCGTTTTAGGATTACGGGTAAATTCAGTATTCACAGAGCCATCCTATTTCGGAAGTTCAATGGGACCTGCATTTTTTATTGCATTTTATAATTTGTTCAGAAAAAAAAATCTTTTTATTGGAAAATTGGCATGTTGGTTGATAATTATAATTTATCCATTGTCATTTTCAACTATTGCTTATGCAGGGCTTTTCTTGGCTACAATCCTTTTTCTGATCAACTTTGGTTTTGTCCGATATGTTGCCATTGCTCTGCCGGTGATGATTGGGGTATTTATTTATCTGTACACCAATGTTACTGAATTCAGGGAAAGGGTAATTGGTCTTGATGAGTTATATTCCGGAGAAGCTTCCAGCGCATTTGATGTACATGGTTCGAGCTTTGTGCAGTTTAATAATTTTCATGTTGCCTTTGAAAACTTTAAACACAATCCACTTTTTGGTACCGGTCTTGGCTCTCACCCTATAGCATACAATAAATATTCTCTTACAAAAGAGTTTGGAGGAATCTATGACTTTAATAAACTTGATGCCAATTCAATGGCTTTGCGCCTGATGTCTGAAACCGGTTTATTTGGTTTGATTTTTATCTTTCTTTTCATCATCAGATATTTTGTCAAAAGAAGATTAGATAATTCGAACGAAATGAACTGGATCGTGTCGTCAGCCATGCTTGTAATAATATTTTTACAGTTGTTCAGACAAGGGAATTACACCTACAACGGTTTTCTATTTTTTATGTGGATATATTATTTTAACCATCTGGATTTTAAAAATAATCTCAAGGACACTAGTTCACAGATATGATGGTAATATTTTAATTGGTATCTGTCAAGTTTCATCCAGATAAATCAGGATTGCGTAATAAATTGATTTTTAATCCCACACTAAAAAGTGGTTTCTTCAGTTTTTACTTTTGACTGGACAAAATCTTTAGCCTTTTTGCCTAAATTATCATTCATTGAGCGCTTTGGTTCCCGGTGCCGGAGCTAGTGGTTCTTCACTTCCACATCTGCTACTTAGAGTGCCCGGAAAAAATTGCCTGAGCTCTTCCGCCTTGCTGTCATAACCGCTGCCGGGAAGGATGCCGGGTTTTGTACCTGGTGTAGTTATAGTCAAGCAGAGCGTTCCGATAGTTGTCGTAATCGTAAAAAATATTGTTGAGTATCATCTTCGCTCCGCAATTTGAGGGATAAAAAAACATCAATAAGGTTGTGAAACTAAACAAATATCAATCTTTTCCTCTATCTTTGTTAACGGAGTTGTACGAGTGGCACAATATGAATATGTAATACGGCATACATTCAGCATCCGGAGCAATAAAAAATCACATGATAAAAAAATTGATTCCTTCCTCAATAAAAAGAAAAGTTAAACTATGCTTGCATGCCGGAAATAAATATCAGTGTCCTATCTGTGGTTACAAAGCAAAGGATCTATTCCCTTTCGGCCTTGATCTGCCTGTGTTGAAAGAAAAAAAAGTCATAGGGGCCGGACTAAGAAATACAGGTTGCTATAAATGTAATTCAAGTGACAGGGAGAGGTTGATATATGCATATTTGAAAGAGAAATTAAAAATATTCAATCAGGCAAAAGACATAAAGTTTCTGCATCTCGCCCCTGAAAAAAATATCTCCAAAGCACTTATAAACTTTGGATTTGAAAATTATATCTGTGGAGATTTATTCACAGAAGGCTATGATTATCCTGATTATGTCCGTAAAATGGATGTTTTAAATCTTCCTTTTGAAGACAATTATTTTGACATCATAATATGCAACCATTTACTTGAGCATGTGCCTGATGATATTGGAGCAATGGAAGAACTTTACAGGGTTTTAAAGAGCGGAGGAAAGGCGATATTGCAGGTTCCTATATCTAAAAATTCGGAAAAAACTTTTGAAGATTTTTTAGTCACAGATCCAAAAGAACGGGAAATTGTTTTTGGACAATCCGACCATCTGAGAATTTATGGGCAGGATTATACCGACAGACTGCAATCGGTTGGTTTTTCAATTGATCGAATTCATGTTCCTGAAATATTTTTCAAATATGGTGTTGCAGCTGATGAAGATATTTTTATTGGAATGAAATAGAACATATCACATTGCTCTCCTGAAGCAATAAGAAGTGGTTTCCCTGTATTAGAAACAGATTAATGTAAATTTGTTTAAAAATGAAGCGAATTATTTGAAACAGATCAAAATATGCATGACCAGATAAAGAGAATCAGAAAAGCCAAATACTATTTATTCAAATACCATATTCACCGTATCATTCCAGGCAGAAAACTAAAATTCATCGCATATCTTGCTGCTTTATCCGGATGGATTTCAAATCACAGGAATTTGCTGTTTTCAGCTTTCCCTTCAAGGAAATTTGACTATAATAAAAGGTATTCCCTCTATCAATTCATTATTGATAACGAGATAGGCAATGAAGAGATTGATTACATGGAATTTGGTGTTGCAGAAGGCCATTCATTTAAATGGTGGATAGAAAATATCCGTAACCCCAATGCCCGTTTTTATGGCTTTGATACATTCACCGGGCTTCCCGAAGACTGGGGGTATTTTAAAAAAGGGGATATGTCAATTGGGAATACTATGCCAAAGATAGATGATACAAGATATAGGTTTTACCAGGGAATTTTTCAGGATACATTGTATAATTTTCTGGATACTTACCAAAGAGGGAAGAAAAAAGTAATACATATGGATGCTGATTTGTACTCATCAACGCTGTTTGTGTTAACTACTATTTCTCCTTGCCTAAGAAAAGGGGATATAATTCTTTTTGACGAGTTTAATGTCCCTTTGCACGAATTCAAGGCATTTAAGGAATGGACGAGTGCGTTTTATATTGATTATACAGTGATAGGAGAAGTAAATAACTACTTCCAGGTTGCAATTAAACTGACTTAAAAGGTTGGTCTATTCAATAGACCAGGATCTGATTGTTAATATCAATGCAACACTATTTACCCAACATGCCTTCTTTGAGATCATCATCGGCAGGGTCATCACACAGCCAGATTCCCCAAAGCGCCCGTTTAAAGTCCAGACCTTTGATAGTGGCCTGTTTTAATTTGTTTTTTAAGATGACCACACCGGTACCCGGGAGATAAACAATATTGTAAACATCATTTATCTTTATTTCTTCCTTTTCGAACACAGCTTTAAAGGTTTCTATCCGATCTTTTAACGAGGAGGTATTGTTTTTTGTCGATTTAAGAAAACCTTCTTCTACCGCTTCACTCATCCTGCTGCTTGTAATCAACCCTGATACGATGTGGAGGGTAATCGCCATTGGAGCATCTGCTTTTATTATTGCTTCCGCATCAGTAGTTTTTTTCTCCACATAAAGGCCACCGACATACATGTTCATCCAGTATTTTTCTCTTATGCCACCTCCATTGAGATAGAGCGTAGAAGTTGAGGTTTTCAGCGTATTCGGCAGTGTAACATTTCCGATTTTTGTCTGTGCAGACAGCATACCATATGTGATGAAGGCAGCGACTAAAAAGAGTGATCTTTTCATTTGAAGAGTATTTATTATTAAAAAGCCCTGTTCACACCAAGCATCCAACGGAATGCGAAATAATCTGTCTCACCTGCAGGCAATCGGTTCAGCCAAAAAGGCATGTCAAAACGAATGGTAAGGGGGTTGACCGTTTCAAGAACACCCCAGCGATTTATGGTAAGAGCAACACCTGCGCCCGCATCAATTCTTAAATTAGCAGGTGCTAATACCTCACCTTCCTTATTAGAGTTGATCATACCTGCATCGCCAAAGAGATATGTTACAAGTTTAAAAGTGTTTTTCAGGAATTTTGGATTGAAAGGGATAAAACGGTTGAATTCAAGTTCAGCATTAATTGAGGCTCCGGAATTTCCTTTATTGGTAGCCCATACCAAGCCACTGTCGTTTTCATAAGGAGAGAGATAACCGGCATAACCACGTAGGTTAAGTCCCCCTCCTGCATGGAAATGGTTGATTGTTTCCCCATAAGATGACCAATATGAGGGGATGAAACCATTTGCCCTTGTGAATGGGTTTTCCATCAGCTCCTCGGGATTGCTTCCTGCAAGGAAGAGGCGTGATTCTGCAGGCCAGCGATCGCCAACACCATATTGTATAAATGCACGCGTTTTTAATTTCATTTTGCTAAACATTTTGTTCTGTATAGCCATGCAATTTATAACAGAGTAGTTATAATAATCGCTGATAGCAGATGTTTTCATATTGATGCTGACAAAACCCATTCCGCCATTGTACTTGTATTTATGGTCTATGCTCAGGTTGAGTGTATTATTGAGTTCGCCCAATGTCCATTGATCAGGATAGAGAAGATAGTGAAGATCCGTACTGTCTTTTCTGTACATGGTTTTAATATAGGCAGAGAGTTTTGTCTTATTATCTACGGATTTCCTGTCTAAACCAAGTATTCCGCCTTGCATTCCATCGAGACTTTTAGCAGATAAAAATACAGAAGCGCCTTTAAAAATCCTGTCTATAGGATTAGAATAATGAAATCTGAAAGAAATCCTGTCGAATTGATTAATGTCCGGAATTTCATCGTTCCAGTTGTGCTGAGCCAATCCCGTATTAAACCAGATATTCAGATCAAATCTATGTTTGTAAAGCATATAATTTCCATTGATATGCATTCCGGCTTTGATACCGTCATACCCGTTGTACCAAATATCCGGTCTTACAAATGCTTCATACCTGGTTCTATCAGATCGGTTGCTCAGGCGGTGATCGAAGGAGGTAGTAATTTCAAGATTATTTGAATTATTGAGCATATTGATATCAGCCATCCTGTTGCTCGGATCAATTCTTACCTTTTGTATCCCTGTCGGTATGTCAACCGAAGCGGTATAATATGGTTTGATTGCATCCCATCCTATCCACTTTGGAAGGATTTGAGCATCTGTTTTTTTTACCCACCAGGTGTTTGGTATATAAAAGGAATATTTCTTGCCATCGTTCGCAGTAACTTCGAAGTCGATAGGCATTTGCATTTCACCAATGCGTTTAAAGGTGATGAGGTAGCGGTTGGGCTCTCTGGTCTTTCTGATTGATTTTACAGCATAATCAATGTTTTTGGATGTATTTATCCATTGATCAAAAAACCAGTTAAGATCAAAACCTGTATAATGGATGATTGAGTTTCTGAAATCAATGATGTAAGGATGGCATATCTTCCATTGTGCAAAATAATGCTGCATGGCTTTCTGAAACAATTCGTCTCCAAGCACATATTGAAGATTTTTCAGCATGGTAGCTGTTTTAAAATACACTTCCCTGTATCCGCCACCGTGACGGGGTCCTTCATTAAAATAATCGGAATGGACATTAATAGGAGGAGCTTTCTTACTCATAGCCGCTTTCAGATATATGTCGTATGATCTTTCCAGCCCTTCGGTAACGGGCTTTTTAAATTTTCGCAGATAAGCCGATTTGTACTGATTGTTTGAGATGGTATCACCCTCCAGCTTTTCGAGACACCAACCAGTGATAAAAGTGGTGAAACCTTCATCCAGCATGGCGCGGTATGTCTCATTATTTCCAACCTGCCCGAAAAACCAGTTGTGACCTACTTCATGAGCAAAAAGTCCCCTGTAAGAAGGGTCGAAACCACCATCGAGGGTGAGCATGGGATATTCCATCCCATCCCTTGCATCGGCCACTATCATTTTATGATAAGTGTACATGCCGAAATCTTCCGAATAGGTTTTGATGATTTTGGCTACATAATCAGCAGCATTTTGCCATCCTGCCGCATGTGATTCCTGTGACAAAGCATAGCATTTAATCCCGTTCCATTCAGCTTCTCCGATTCGGTAGGTCGGGTCTGCAGTGAAAGCAAAATCGTGGACATTCTCCGCATGATATTTCCATGTTTTTCTTTCTTCATGTTTGTATGGAATGATCTCTGATGCAGGGGAATTCCATAATTTTGCAGCAAAGTTTTTTATATCAAGCTGTTTCCGAAGGGCAGGAGGCAGCACTTCGGATCGGTTCAACAAAAAACCGGTCGCTCCAACTACGTAGTTAGATGAGAAAGTGAGTTCAACATCATAAGTCCCGAAATCTCCATAAAACTCATGCCCCAGGTGCTGGTCTGTTGTCCATCCGAATTTCCGGTCATAAACACAAATGCGAGGATACCAGTGTACACCGTCAAAATGTTTATAACCTGAGCTATTAAATGTTTTCATCCTTCTGCGTACGTTGCCGGAATTGTCGAAGTAGGTTTTAAAATTTATATTAAAAGTAACGGACTGGCCGCTTTTCAATTTATGTGGCAGAATGACTTTAAGGATGGTATTGTCCAATTCTGTTGTAACAGAGACTCCTTCAACTGTAATTGTCTCAATCTTTGTTCCTAACATTTGTGATTCGTAGAGACCATATTTTGGTTTCTGTCCGGTATTTTTCTGAAGATTATCATAATATGATCCTGGCTGGAAAGCATTTTGGTAAAGATGAAAATATGCAAATTCCAGATCATCAGTTGAGTTGTTCAAGTAAATAAGCTTTTCAGTTCCACTGATGATGCCTGTCTGTTCGTCAAGGTTTGCTTTAATGGAGTATTGCACATCCTGCTGCCAATAACCAGGAAATGGCATTCGGTTTTTCCAGTAATTCGGGTTATCGGAATTTCTGTAAGTGTTTGGAGGTGAGAGCGGATTATATTTCTGGGCAAAGGAAGTGGTTCCTATTGCATATAAAATGATAGTGTAAAATATCTTGTTCATCAATAGAGTTTAAAAATGCTAATGTATGATTTTTCTAAAATCCGGTGGTTAAATTCATTGTTTATAAAATCTAAATCTATTTTCAGACAGCTATTCATTTCAATAAAAACAGCTGAAAGGTAACTCAGGAAAATATTGTAAAATTGCTTCCTGGCATTGTGCATGTGAAAATACTTGGATTATCAGCTTATTATCATGATTCGGCAGCAGCTCTTATTGATGAAGGAAAAATAGTTGCGGCTGTTCAGGAAGAAAGGTTTTCCCGGAAAAAACACGATGCTTCATTTCCATATCAGGCAGTTGTATATTGCCTGAAACAAGGAAAATGTTCACTTGACGATCTGGATGCAGTGGTTTTTTATGACAAACCATTTCTGAAGTTTGAGCGTTTGCTTGAAACTTATTACCGCAATGTACCAAAGGGGTTCATCTCATTTGCCAGATCTATGCCTGTATGGATTAAAGAGAAGATTATGCTTAAAAATCTTCTGAGAAAAGAGTTGAAAAAAGTCATGCCTTACAACAAGAAAAAAATGAGACTGCTTTTCCCTGAGCATCATCTTTCTCATGCAGCCAGCGCTTTTTATCCATCGTCTTTTAAAGAAGCAGCAATTATTACAATTGATGGCGTTGGAGAATGGGCTACTTCATGTATCATGCTTGGTAAAAATAACGGGATCAAAGTATTGAAGGAATTGCAATTCCCGCATTCTGTTGGTTTGCTGTATTCAGCCTTTACTTATTTCCTTGGATTCAAAGTAAATTCCGGAGAATATAAACTTATGGGTCTGGCACCTTATGGCAATGCAGGGTCAGAGAGGGTGGAACAGTTTGCGAAAAAGATAAAGGAAGAATTGGTAGAAATAAAAGAAGATGGATCTGTTTTACTGAATCAGGATTATTTTTCTTACTCCACCGGACTTCGGATGATTTCATCGAAGAGATGGGAGCGTTTGTTTGAGATGGAAAGACGTAAACCTGAAGGGGAATTAAATATGTCTCATTGCGATCTTGCTTATGCAATACAAAAGGTTACTGAAGATATTGTTTGCAAAATGGCTGTTGAAGCAAAAAGATTGACCAGTTGTGATAACCTGTGCATGGCAGGTGGAGTGGCTTTGAATTGTGTAGCAAACGGTAAATTGTCAAAAGAGAATATTTTTAAAAATATATTCATCCAACCTGCAGCAGGGGATGCAGGAGGATCATTAGGTGCGGCATTGGCAGCATATTATATTTACTTTAAAAAGGATAGATGTATTGTTGATAATAGCATGCAAGGTGCATATCTTGGCCCGGAATATAAAGAAGATGAGGTCAAGGAGGTTTTGGAGGGGTTCGGAGCAAAATACAGACAACTTGATCAGAAAGAAATAATGCAAACCGTTGCTAAGGTCATTAGTGAAGGAGGTGTTGTCGGTTGGTTTCAGGGTAGGATGGAGTTTGGCCCGCGGGCTTTAGGTAATCGGAGCATCCTGGCAGATCCGCGAAATCCTGAAATACAGAGAAAACTCAACCTGAAAATTAAATACAGGGAGAGTTTTAGACCATTTGCTCCTTCAGCCCTGGCAGAGTATAAAGACCAATATTTTGATTTACGTGGAGATTCTCCTTTTATGCTTTTTGTAGCGGAAGTGAAAAAGAGTATCAGGAAAAATCTTCCGGCAGATTTCAGGCAAATGGATGTGAAGCAAAAACTATATTGTTTACGCTCCGAGATTCCTGCCGTTACGCACGTGGACTTTTCTGCAAGGTTGCAAACCGTGCATGGTGACACCAACCCTGTTTTTTGGCAACTTATTGATACTTTCAGACAATTAACGGGCTGCGCTTTGATGGTGAATACAAGTTTTAATGTACGAGGCGAACCTATTGTATGCACGCCAGAAGATGCGTACAACTGTTTTATGCAGACAGAAATGGACTTCCTTGTTATTGGTTCATTATTTTTGCGTAAAGAGGAGCAGCCTGAATGGAAAGAAAAAGATTATCGAAAAGTAGATCATACTTTGGATTAAATTAACTAAGAAAATGGAGTTTTTATCAGATTTATTTCGCTTCCTGAAAGAACGCAGAAAATGGTGGCTTATACCTGTCATTTTCACTTTATTGCTTATAGGAATACTGTTGTTTGCAGGGGGAGGAACAGCTATCGCACCATTTATTTATACTGTTTTTTAGATCTATGAAAAGAGAAAAAGTCTTAGAAACCTTGTTGGTCATCTCCGTTGTTTTTCTGCTTTTCCACTGGATTTTCCTGCAGGAATTTTTTGCATGGGCTGCTGTTGTTCTGTGTATAACTGCTGTTTTTCTACCTGCAATTTCTGAACTTATTGCTAAAACATGGCTTTTATTATCAAAAATATTGGGATATATCACCACACCTGTTACTATGGGTTGTATCTTCTTTATTATTCTAACACCGGCCGCTCTTGTATATCAATTATTTCAAAAGGGAGTAAAGCAGAAGGATCAGGAAAAGAATACAGCATTCACAAGCAGGTATCACCAATATGAAGATGCAGATATGAAAGATCTCTGGTAATACCAAAAACATCATTCGCAGTTATTGTCTTCTTATGGATAAATCTAAAATCTCAATTTTATTCGAAATTCATACTTTAAATAGACATCAGGATATAGTCAATTCAGGAATTATGAAAAATAATTAAAATGTAGATAAAATTGCCAATATCATATAATATAAAAATATTATATATTAGCTGTGAAATATCATCAGCTAACTATTCAAAAAATGAGAAGAATCTATAGTTTTTTACTTCTACTTCTTTGTGTATCTGCGATCGCAGATACACCTGAATTTCATGAAGGATCAAATCTTGCTTTTATTGAAAACAAGGGGCAGTATATCACTGATGGTGGTGATATTGCCGATATGGTGCATTTCAAAGCAGATGTGCAAGGGCTGGAGTTTTACATAACCGATAAAGGGCTGAGCTATGTTTTTGTCAAACATAACAACGATGAGTATGATCCTGCTCTGGGTGGAGAACCTACCCCTGATTTCGAACCTACCTCTGATTTTGCAAGAGTTGATATGAGACTACTTGGAGCGAATATTGACAAGAATAATGCAATAATGGCATCTCCTACAAAAGCAAAATACAACTTTTATTATGCACATTGTCCTGATGGAATAATGGGCTTAAGTGGATACCAAATGATCACTTATAAAGATATTTATCCTAACATTGATTGGGTCTTGTACAGTAAAGAAGGGCAAAACATGAAGTATGAGTTTATTGTTCATCCTGGAGGAGATCCGGCAGACATAAAAATGTTTTATCAATGGGCAGATCTGGATGTTAGTGAGCATGATATTACTCTTTCAACTCCAATGGGACAGATCAAGGAAACAGGACTTTATGCCTACTTGCAGGAAACAGGCGAACCAGTTTCTGCTGAATTTACCAGGCAGCGCAATCTGGTAAAAATCAATACCGATGCTCCAACAAATAAAACTCTTATTATTGATCCTCCATTGGAGTGGTCAACTTATTGGGGCGGTTCAGGATCTGAACAACCACAAGCGCTGGTTGCTTCCGGTAATGGTAAAATCTTTATTGGGGGATATACAAACAGTACTACATACCCAACAACAAACCCTGGTGGTGGTGCGTATTATCAAGGTGTTTTTGCTGGTGGATATGATGCATTTGTTGCAAGTTTTGATACAAGTGGAGTTCATATTTGGTCAACATATTATGGTGGTTCCGGTAACGAAGGTTCAACAAGCTATACAGGTATTTCCATTGCTTGTGGGCAGGGAACGGATTTCTGGATGGTTGGCACAACTACTTCGAGTAACCTACCATTACAAAATGGAGGAGGAGGAGCATATTACCAAGGTGCTTTAGCTGGTGGATACGATTTTTTTATTGTAAAATTTGATCTCAATGGAGTTCGTAAACATGCAACATATTTTGGAGGCACTAGCACAGATGGAGGCACTTCACATGGCAATGGCGCTGATTGCGATGCCAGTGGCAACTTTTATTTTTCAGGTAGAGTTTTATCATCTAACTTTCCTCTTTTAAATCCCGGTGGTGGAGCATATTTTGATAATACATTGAACGGAAGCGATGATCTTTGTGTTGTCAAACTCAGTTCATCAGGCCAATTGTTGTGGTCAACCTTTCTTGGTGGAACAAGTGATGACATGAATTATTCCATGGATTTGCATGTTGATCGCACAAACAACAAACTGTATGTTGGAACCTGTACTATGTCAACAAATATTCCAACAATGAATCCTGGAGGAGGGGCATATTTTGATAATACTCAAAATGGTTCCGGAGATATGTATTTGGCAAGATTTAGTCTTGCCGGTGCAATGGAGTGGGGAACTTTTATCGGTGGATCAGGAAATGAATGGCTGTCTATGTCAATATCATCTGCTCCGGACGGAGATATCGCCATGATCACATTAACCGGATCGTTGAATATGCCTTTGGTTAATCCTGGAGGAGGAGCATTCTTTGATAACACGCACAATGGAGGAACATGGGATATGTATTTATGTAGATTTGAAACCAATGGTGCGATGAGCTGGAGTACCTATTACGGTTCTTCTAATAACGATCATTGTCAGCATAACCTGACAATGGATGCCAATGGCAATATTATTATGTGTGGTGTTTCAGACGGGTGGGCAGCTCCTCCTACATACAACCCTGGATTGCCACATTTTTATGTTGGAACAAAGGATGCACAAGGCACATATTGCCTGGTGCAGTATGATCCGGGAGGTGTGATGCTGTGGGGTACTTTTTTTGGTGGATCAGGACATGACCATTTGTTTGGAACTGTTGGGGGATGTATAGGGGTAAGTGCCCATAGCGATATTTTCGTATCTGCTGAAACAACATCTCCGAATCTCCCAATGCTTGATCCGGGAGGAGGAGCATATTATAAACCTGTTAATAGTGGTGGTAAAGAAGGTTTTGTTACTAAATTTAATAATGATATTAATACCATCCTTCCTATTGAATTGCTCAGTTTTACAGGAAAGAAAGATGGTCACGTGAATGATCTGTCCTGGAAAATTGCATCATCTCAAGACGTTGACAGATTCGAACTAGAGAGAGATAATGGCAGTAGTTTTGAGCCCATAGCAGTTTTTAAAACTCAAAACAATGAGTATAAATTTATTGATGAATCTCCATTGAATGGTACAAACTATTACAGGTTGAAAATGTTCGATATAAATGGAATGTTCAGATATTCTTCTGTAGTTGCAATACAGGATATTGATGACAATATTGCTGTTGAGATATATCCCAACCCTGTTACTGATAACTTGGTGCTTTCTTTACAAAGCGATGGCAAACATAAGGTGAAGATAACAGCAACGGATATTCTTGGTCAGTCGGTTATGCAAATGACGTGTATTGAAAGCGGTACGATGGTATTAGATGTTTCAACATGGAGAAAGGGACAGTATCTCTTCTCCGTTACCGATGAAAAGACAGGGGTGCAGCTTTATCAAAACAAATTGATGAAGCACTGAAAAAAAACAAGGCAAAATTTCCCAAAACAGATTTTTGCATTCTTTTTGGCAAATACCGGCTGTTTTACGAAGTTATATGAACATGAATTTTCACATCACAACCGCTGTAAATTCATAAAGCGACACTTAACACCAAGCTTAATTGGATTGTTTTTTTCAAAAAAGAAGGGTTCCCGATATCGGGACAAGTAGTGCATCAGTTACTATTGTTGTATCTATTTCTTAATTCCCCCAAAAAAAGAAATAACCAAAATTGTTTTATAACAGGTTTATGACGCTTTAAGTCAGAATAATATGCAGAACCTTCACAATAATATGTTAAAGACAAAAGTAATTTATCTCCCGACTTCCTTTATTTTTGTATGCTATGCCGGGCGGACTCCACATCAGGAAACTTAGTCTGTATAATTTCAGAAATTATGCAGATGTTACAGTCTCTTTTATCCGGGAGATCAATTGCCTCGTTGGCGCAAACGGTTCAGGGAAGACAAATCTTCTGGATGCCATACATTATCTTTCTTTTTGCAAAAGCGCTTTTAACCCGGTTGACCGCAACAATATCCGGCTGGGCGAGTCCTCATTTATTATAAGCGGTGAATATCTTCTTGATGAGAAGGAAGAGATTCTAAGTTGTTCAGTACAAAAATCAAAAAGAAAGGTTTTTAAAAGAAATAAAAAAGAATATGAAAAACTTGCAGACCACATAGGTTCTTTTCCTCTTGTGATCATCTCACCGGCCGATGGGGAACTAATTACAGGCGGAAGTGATCTGAGAAGAAAGATGATAGATTCTATTATTTCTCAATATGACAAAGAGTATCTGAATAATCTGATCGTTTATAATAAAGCATTATCACAGCGCAATGCACTGCTCAAGCATTTTGCGCAGACAGGGAGGTTCAGTCCGTCTGAGTTGGAAATATGGGATGAGCAGCTCACGGTTTCCGGGCAACCCATATATGAGAAAAGACTGGATTTTCTCGGGGAATTCATTCCCGTTTTCAACGAATTGTTTTCGGCTATCAGCAGTGAGAATGATTCTGTAACCCTTGCATACAAGACAAGGATGAATGAAGGTGATTTTACAGAATTGCTCAGGAAAAGTCTGATGAGAGACAGGGCATTACTTTATACCAGCGTTGGCATTCATAAGGATGACCTGGACTTTTGCATAATGAAACACAGCTTGAAGTATTACGGTTCTCAGGGACAGCAGAAAACCTATCTGCTCGCACTAAAACTTGCCCAGTTTGAGTTCATCAGGAGAAAACTGAAGAAAGACCCCTTGTTGTTGCTGGATGATATTTTTGATAAGTTAGATAACACCCGGGTTGAATCCCTGCTCAAAATGGTCAGCAGTGGCACATTCGGACAGGTTTTTATTTCTGAAACGAGTGAAGAACGACTGAAACAAATGCTGGAACAGATCGGAAGACCTTATAATATAATCCATGTAAACAATGGTAAAATATGAATGATGAAGGCGAACATCTCGGTGATCTGATCAATGAACTTCTTAAAAAGTACGATAAGAAAGGTCGCCTTGATTCTATCAGGATAACTGAACTCTGGTACGGAATGATGGGTAATGTGATTGCAAAGCATACCGACAAAATTCTGCTCAGTAAAGACACGGTTATCATCCGGGTAGATTCGGCTGCCCTCAGGCAGGAATTATCCTATTCAAAACAAAAGATAATGGAAATGATTAATGATGCTTTGGGAGAAGATAAAGTGAAGGAAGTTATCATTCGGTGAAAGCAATGCTGATATACGTAATTTTATCCGTTGGGGATAGTTTCAATCATGCTATTGACAACTTCAACGCAGCATGGTGGCGACTGATGCAACTACCAATCACCGTATTGTTGTTGTGCGTGATCTTTGCTCTTGTATTGTTTTTTATTCTATTTAGAAAAAGAATCAACGTCAGGCGTATGAAATGGCTGGTTGCTATATCCGGATTGCTGTCAGCAGCCATCATTGGTGACTATAAAATCAGTTCCATCCAAAGAGAAATAAGACAGTCACGTTCAGTGGCAATAATGAGCAAGCAGGAGGGTCTGTTTGTCCGGTATAATTCGCATTATAACAGGAAAAAAGTTTCAGCATTCCTTGCTCATGCAAGCGGGGATTTTGAATTAAGTGAATATCCACAACATCCGGCTGTTGATTTTGCTGTTATAAGAAGGAATGATCCTTTGGCTCATATTTTCCTTGCTGTGGTAGATTTAAAACATCCGTATGTGCAGTTGAAGCTGGATGATGTGATAGCTAAGAAATATCTCACATCTGAATTTGCAAAGAAAAATCATTGTCTGATGGCAATTAATGGAGAAGCAGGATTGGACCCCGGAGAAAACAGTGGTTTTGGCGAATGGGTGGGTAATTATTTCTGCAATGGCAAAGCTGTGATGAAAAAAGATAACAATAAAAGTCCCTTCATCGCTTTTTCCAGGAACAAACATGCCGTTTTTTATCCTGCCGAAGTTGTGGACACTTTATTGGACAGCAACAAGTTCAACGCGATTTATGGACGTTTTGATATAATACGGGATGGTGTAAACCTCGGCATAGAAGCAGCATGGAAACAACCGAGAACCATCATGGGTATTGATAAAGATGGATGGAGATTATATCTTATGGTAATAGATGGCAGGCAGGAAGGTTATAGTTTGGGCATGGGACTGAAAGAAGCAGCAGACATACTCATTGCTTTCGGTTGCCGGCATGCGATGAGTTGTGACCAGGGAGGGTCATCCACTTTTTATCTAAAGAGTTACAATGGCTTGGTCAACAGACCAAGTGATGATGGAAATGAACGCCCTACCTACACACATTTCGGTATAAGTATCATCCCGGAAAAACATTAATTAAATAAAAGAATCGTTTTTCGAATGATTTCTATACATTCATCTAATTGTTCCTTTGTGATAATAAGTGGAGGTGCAAAGCGAATGATATCACCATGCGTTGGTTTGGCAAGCAAACCGTTTTCTTTCATTGCAAGGCAAATATCCCAGGCAGTCTTTCCTTCATCTTCTTTTATAACAATGGCATTGAGCAATCCTTTTCCTCTCACGAGTTTGAGCCTGTCGGTAGGTATCTTACGCAATTCTGCCCGCAGGTATTGACCAAGTTTCTCTGCATTTTCAGCAAGTTTTTCATTGCGTATGACTTCAAGGGCGGCTATTCCGACTTTGCATGCAACAGGGTTGCCGCCATAGGTTGATCCATGTTCTCCCGGTTTGATGCACAGCATAATGTCATCGTTGGCAAAAACTGCAGAAACAGGATACATCCCACCGGAAAGTGCTTTACCTAAAATAAGGACATCAGGACGAACTCCCTCATGATCGCATGCCAGCAACCTGCCTGTGCGGGCAATTCCTGTTTGTACTTCATCCGCAATAAACAGGACATTTGCTCTTTTGCATAGCTCATATGCACTTGAAATATATCCGTCATCAGGAACAAAAACACCGGCTTCTCCCTGTATTGGTTCAACAAGGAATGCCGCAACATTTTTGTCTTTGAGCGCTTCTTCCAGTGCGGGAATATCATTGTATGGAATAGAAAGTAACCCGGGTGTATATGGACCAAAATCATTACGGGCATCAGGATCATTTGAAGCAGAGATGATGGTGATGGTCCTGCCATGGAAATTGTTCTGACAAACTATGATAACTGCTTCATTGGCAGGAATTCCTTTTTTTAAATAACCCCATTTTCTTGCTATTTTCAGGGCAGTTTCCACGCCTTCTGCTCCCGTATTCATAGGCAGCACTTTATCATAACCGAAAAAAGAGGTTACGAATTTTTCATATTCTCCGAGTACATCTGTGTAAAATGCACGGGAAGTCAGCGCAAGGGTTTTAATTTGCTTTTCCATCGCCTCAACGATTTTCGGGTGACAATGGCCCTGGTTTACAGCAGAATAAGCCGACAGGAAATCATAATATCTTTTGCCTTCCACATCCCATACGTAAACTCCATTGCCTTTGCACAACACCACAGGCAATGGGTGGTAATTGTGAGCGCCATAATTATTTTCAAGTTCCATAGCATTTTGTGAGGCAGTGTTTTTAGTCATTGTATCCATTGTTTTTTTTATTTGATTCGTCAGATAATAAAGGAAGATTAATAAAAATACTATGACACTGTTGCTGTTTGTTTTAACTGATGTTTTTCAATAAATCTCGTCAGCAGGTCATCCAGTTTTGGTGATCCGATCTCTTCCAGGTCATAAGACACTCTGGTATTGGGTTTGTCTATTTTAATGATCCTGTTCAAATCGATGGGAGTACCGATAATGACCGCATCTGCATCGCAGTTGGCAACGGTTTTTTCCAGGTCTCTTATTTGCTCATCCCCATAACCCATTGCAGGAAGCAGTGTGCCGATATTCGGGTAACGTCTAAAGGTTCGGCTTAGTTTGCCAACGGTGAAAGGTCTTGGATCTACAAGTTCTGATGCACCGTATTTTTTTGCTGCTACAATGCCGGCTCCAATTTTCATTCCTCCATGTGTGAGTGTTGGTCCATCTTCAATTACAAGCACTCTTTTGTTGCGTATCACATCAGGATTTTCCACAGTGATTGGTGATGCTGCATCTATTACCGTTGCCTTTGGGTTCACCCTTTCAATGTTCTCTCTTACAGTCTGGATGTTCTCCATAGATGCTGAATCAATTTTATTAATTATAACAACATCTGCTGTTCTTAGGTTGATTTCACCCGGATAATAGTTCAGTTCATGACCGGCACGATGTGGGTCAGTCACCACAACTGACAGATCAGGTTCATAGAATGAAAAATCATTGTTTCCGCCATCCCATAAAATGACATCAGCCTCTTTTTCGGCTTCTCTTAAAATGGCTTCATAATCAACACCGGCATAGATCACATTTCCACGGGCAATATGAGGTTCATATTCTTCCATCTCTTCTATAGTGCATTTGTGTTTCTTCAGATCATCAATCTCAGCAAAACGCTGTACGGCCTGTGCAGCAAGATCACCATAAGGCATGGGATGCCTGATTGCAACAACTTTAAGCCCTTTTGCCATCAGCAATTCAACGATCTTTCTTGATGTCTGGCTTTTACCGCAACCCGTCCTGATAGCCGTGACAGATATAAGTGGCTTAGTGCTCTTGATCATGGTGTCCTTCAATCCGAGCAAAACAAAGTTGGCCCCTGCTGCATTCACCAAAGCGCTCATACTCATCACATGCTGATAAGTCACATCACTGTATGAAAAGAAGCATTCATCAACATCCAGATCTTTGATGAGTTTTGACAAATCTTTTTCGGCATAGATATGTATTCCGTCAGGATAAAGATTGCCCGCCAGTTCGGCAGGATATTTTCTTCCATCAATATCAGGTATCTGCGCTGCTGTGAAACCAACAACATTGTAGTTGTCATTGCCTCTGAAATAGGTATTAAAGTTGTGAAAATCTCTTCCCGCTGCTCCTATGATAATTACTTTCTTTTGTGACATTTTGATCTTTTTTAATTATGGTTTGAACTATTGATTTATTTTGTACGAAAATAGAAGTTATAAACATGATCCCAAAATCTAATTCTCAACAAGATTTAAAAGATGCCAATGCCTGAAAAAATGATTGCAGTAGCGATTGCTGCCTGGTTAAAAGATCTGTATGATCTTAATGTGTCTCCTGCTGAAATCAACTTGCAAAAGACTAAAAAGGAGTTTGAAGGAGATCTGACAGTAAATGTTTTTCCATTCATTTCCAAAACGGGTGGACATCCTGAAAAAACTGCTTCTGAACTCGGGGAACATCTTTCCTCTCATCTTGAAATTATTAGAAACTTCAATGTAATTAAAGGTTTTTTGAACCTCCTTGTTGAGGATTCTGTCTGGAATGAAATGTTGAAAGATATTGCTCATCAGGAGCAGTTTGGATTGGCAAAAAAGAATTCCGGGAAGACCATCATGATCGAGTTTTCATCACCTAACACCAATAAACCGCTCCATTTGGGGCACGTTAGAAACAATCTGCTTGGTTGGTCGCTGGCAGAGATACTCAAAGCATGCGGGCACAAAGTAATCAGAACGCAGATAATTAATGACCGTGGCATACATATATGTAAAAGCATGCTCGCATGGCTGAAGTGGGGTAAAGGCGAGACTCCTGAAAGTTTAGGAATTAAAGGCGATATGCTTGTTGGAAAATACTATGTGGAATTTGAAAAACACTACAAAGCGGACATCCAAAAAGAGATTGCCGGGGGCGCAACCGAAGAGGAGGCTGCAGCCAATTCCATGCTGATGAAGGAAGCCAGGGAGATGCTGCTTAAGTGGGAAGCAAAAGATCCCGAAGTATTTGCGATCTGGCAAAAGATGAATGGGTGGGTATATGAAGGTTTTGAGAAAACATACAGGGAGTTGGGTATTGATTTCGATAAGCTGTACTATGAATCTGATACCTACTTGAGAGGGAAAAAAGTTGTTTTGGATGCGTTGGAAAAAGGCATTTTTTATCGTAAAGAGGACGGATCGGTCTGGTGTGATCTCAGCTCTAAAGGGCTGGATGAAAAGCTGTTGCTACGCACTGACGGTACAGCAGTTTACATGACACAGGACATAGGTACGGCAATTATTCGTTTCGAAGATTTTAATTTAGATAAAAGCATATATGTTGTTGGAAATGAGCAGGATTATCATTTTAAAATACTTGTTCTGATTCTTAAAAAACTTGGCTTTAAATTGGCAGAAAACTGTTTGCATCTCTCATATGGGATGGTTGATTTACCAGGCGGAAAGATGAAATCCAGGGAAGGGACGGTGGTTGATGCGGATGATCTTTTGGAGGAGATGACGCAGACAGCAGCTAAAGCAACAAACGACTTGGGAAAAACGGATGATTTCTCTCCTGTTGAACTTGATATCCTTCATAAATCCATCGGACTGGGAGCATTGAAATATTTCATTCTCAAGGTGGAACCTAAAAAACGCATGCTTTTTAATCCTGAAGAATCCATTGACCTGAATGGCAATACCGGCCCTTTTTTACAATATACACATGCACGTATTAGATCGCTTTTAAATAAAGCATCAGCTATGGAAATTACATCACATTCATTTCCATCTACCGTAGCGCTATTACCTCAGGAAAAGGAAACGATCACAATCCTCGTGAACTTTCCGGATAAGATCAGGGAATCGGGTGACACATTAAATCCGGCAATCATTGCCAACTATCTATATGATCTGGCAAAATCATACAATCATTTTTACCAAAAAGTTCCTGTGTTGAAAGAGAAAGACCATTTAAAACTCCATCTTCGCCTGATGCTATCTGAAGTCACTGCGATGGTACTTAGGTCAGGTTTAAGGTTATTAGGTATTTCAGCACCTGAAAGGATGTGAGCTAAGCTATTTTGGCTTCTTTTACTTGGTAGGGTACCCTTTGTCTATCCAGTCCACTTTCAGATTCTCTGCAAGGTTAAGCAGTTTGTGATTTTTAAATCCCATTTTATTCAACAATTTAAAGGCAGGCCTTACATTCGGACAATGTTTGAAAGGGCAACAACCGCAATAAATAACAATATCCTCCTCTTTTGAAAGTTTCTCCAGTTTCTCTTTCAATTTCTTTATCCCTTCTTCTTCACTGGCAGGTCCTAATTCGACAGACCCTTTAATATCTGCTTCAAAACCAATGCTTAGCACAACCGGTTTTTTAGCGTTCGGAGAGTTCAGTATTCCGGCAAGAACAGAGGGTTCCATCAGCTGCCCGGCCGCCCATGGTTCATCTGTCTGAGAGGATAAGAGGTTAAAAGCCAAGACAATGGCTGCAACAGCAACCAGGGCGAAGATCAGCACTTTTGTTTTCATATTTCTTTTGTTTGTGGCAAAGATACATATTATCGCAATTGACAGTGTCAGATACCAACTTAACTGATGCTTATTTGAAGGAAATAAACATGTGCTTTTGGAAAGGAGTGGATCGCAAATCTGCACCCGGATAAACCAAAGATTTCACGGGTTCCATAAATTGCTTAAATTCTCAATATCTTTTTTGCTCAATGCATTCAAATGCTGATCTGTCAGGAAGTTCTGTAATTAAAGGAATACCTCCTCCCAACAAGTAAGGGATGATCCTTCCCTTCATTATAAGGTCAAAAAAAACCTGCCATTTTACGGCAGGTTTTTCCAATGCAATCAAATCGAATAATAGCTTAAGCTATCTTAACATTTACTGCGTTTGGGCCTTTGGGACTCTGCTCAACATCATAACTGACTTTGTCTCCGTCTTTGATATCTTCCTGCAATCCACTTGCATGTACAAATACGTCTTTACTTCCGTCATCAGGGGTGATGAAACCAAATCCTTTGGCATTGTTGAAAAATTTTACTGTTCCGTTACTCATGTTTTTTTATATTAAAATGAAATGCAAATATAGTTTATTTTATTTAACATACACGCTAAAGAAATCTTCTTGAATTTACAAAGCGATTTGCTAAGTGAAGTCATATGATAAATGCAGGTTTATGCATCAGTTGCTTTTGTGCCCATTGCACAACTCTGTTAGTAAGTTATATACAAAATTAAGCGATGTTGGGGTAGTTAGTGGTACTTTTATTTCATGCAAGGGAAAAAAAGCTGTTCACCAACTTCCAGTTGAGTGAACGAGTACCTGCAGAGAACTTTTACAGGCGATTGAATCAAGCACTTGATCATAGGTTCTTATCCAAAATAACCAAGACTTATTACAAAGAAGAATACCACCATACATCAAGCGCTTCGAAGGGAAAAAACAGCTAAATGGTTTGTTTGTTTTGGGAAACACTCCCTCATCAATGCCATGCCAGTTTTTTCTCATGGGGAGCAGCTTTGTTACGGGATATGATAATTATACCTTTGGAGAGAGAATATATCACAGCAATCAAACCGGTATTATGAAGAAGTATCTACATATCTTGTTAGTCCCCGCCTTATGCACCCAGCTTGCTGCACAGGTAAAAGTGGATGATTATTACAGGAAATCGGATGGGAAAGATCAGTCCCGGGCTATACAGCGCGCTTTTGATCACCTGGATTCTCTCGGGCATGGCAGCGTGGAGTTTACCGGAACACGTACTTATTATGTGGAGGAGGATATAGAACTGCCGCGTTATACCAAATATGGTTCGAGGACCATCGTGTTGAACGGCAACGGCTGTCTGATTAAAGCAGCAAACAACGTCAATGTGTTTAACCGCATCCCCAAAAACCAGGGAGAGGCGCTGAACAAGATGATGAGTACCCGTTTTGTCATCAATGATTTTGTGTTCCGCGGAGGGAGCAAAGCCATCAACCTCGGGGCTACCTATGGCAGTTGCATCAACCGCTGCACTTTTATCACCCAGAGGGTGGCTGCTGTCGATATACAATTCGGGCTGATGACACAGATCAATGAATGTATTGCAACCAACTGTTTCAAGGATAGTTTCGTATTGAGACACGGAGGAGCATGGGGTGGTAACGGGGCCAACAGCCAGTCCAACCATTCTGTGATATCTTCCTGCAGAGTGTATGCAAAAGCAGGTGCCAACACCGCATTTAAAATACTTGCTTCCAGCGGTTGTGTGCTGAGGGATATCATCTCCGAGGGATCAAGCGACATCCAATACAGCATCTATGCAGACCGGCTTACCAGCACCACAGTACGCCTTTTTAAGATAGAGAACTTTCACCTGGAACATGCCCCGGTTAAAGCGGGTATTTATGTGAACATCACCGGCATTGCTGATATTGACGGTGTTTTTTACCAGCTTAGCCACGAAGAGTTTCCACTTGTGTTGTCGGGTCCTTCAGCCGATCACATCAATTTGAGCAATATCCCTCATTGGGTTAGAGGAACAGTGATTGAACAGCAGCGTACAGGCAGGGGAACAGCATGGGTGATGGATCATTGCAACAAGAATTTTTATAAAAATGAAAACTGGAGATGCAGGGGAGAGGGAGGTATAATAGAAAATAAAAAGCCTTACTGGTTTACCGGGCAGGGATATAAAGACCAGGCGAAGAAAAAGTTCGGAGATGTTGCAGACTAATCCTATTCCTTTTCGAAATGCTTTAGATAAGCTTCATCTGTCATCTTCCTGATCTTATCCAGCGCATGAGCGGTCTCATGCAGATCGAGTTCAATGTCTATATCTGCAAAACCCTGGAGACCAAATGCCACTATAAATGATGCGATGGGGGAAGTCAGTTTTCCGGTGGAATCTACATCAAGACAATGATATGTAACGATGCCGGCAAAAGGTACACCATTGGCCAGACGCCATTCTACCGATGGTCCAAAATCACGGCTGATTCCGCAACCGCCAAGCTGCACTGAGCGGAAAAACATCAGTGAATCATTTCCCAGAGTGAGAAAATTTTTATCATAATTATCTTTTGTAAGTAGCATATAATAATGTCCGAAAAGAGGGCAGCGCTGGTAATTTTGCAATTGTCCGTCTTCTTTCATAACAGGGCAATCTTTTTCATCAAGTCTGGTGAATGTATTGCTGAACTTCACTTCTTGCGAAAAGCTTAAAGATGCTGTGAACATCAATAATATAGAAAGCATGATAAACCTGGATTTGGATAGATACATTTTGATCACTTTAAGATTTATGCAAATGTGAAAAACTTCAATGACTTAATCTGTATAATGTTTTGGGGATTTCGCTGCTTGTTTCATTTTTGTCTGATAAATCTAAAGATGCTTTTCTCTCCAATCCAATACGATATGCCACTGTTTCGCCCGCCAAGTGAAGCGCACAGCCTGATATTGCAGCTTACACTTGGTTGCACATGGAATAAATGCGCTTTTTGTGAGATGTATAAAACGAAGCGGTTCACAGTGAGGAAAGAGAAAGATATTATTAAAGAGATTAGGCAGGCGGCAGCTATGGGGCTTGATTTTCGAAAGGTATTTTTAGCTGATGGCAATCCCATGGCGATGACTACAAAAAGATTACTGCCCATATTACAGGAGATCGCTAAATCTTTCCCTGCTGTAAGGCGTGTATCAACTTATGCCCTTCCCGGAGACATCATAAGGAAGAGTAGGGCGGAGCTGAAAGAATTGAAAGAAGCAGGAGTCAAACTGATCTATGTTGGTATTGAATCCGGAGATGATGAAGTTTTGAGGATGATGAATAAATCGGAGACTTTTGCTTCCAGTGTAGATGGGTTGTTGAAAGCAAAAGAAGCAGGAATCAAACTCTCTGTGATGATATTGAACGGTGTGGGAGGAAAGAAGTACAGCAAACAGCATGCGGTGAACTCCGCCAGGGTGCTGAATGTCATTCAACCCGATTATGCTTCGGTGTTGGTACTTAGTTTTCCTTATGGAGTGGAACATTATAAAAAGCGTTTCATGGGAGATTATGAGGAAATGCGCATACTTGATCTTTTGGAAGAGATGCAGTGGTTTATGGTAAGCACAAATTTGGAAAATACGATTTTCCGCAGCGATCATGCTTCCAATTATCTTATTCTCAAAGGACGCCTGAACAAGGATAAGGCGGATTTTCTGAATAGAATAAAATTCGCCATTGAGCATCCTTCTCTTGCCGGTTTAAGAGAAGAATGGCAAAGGGGTTTATAAATAGGTTAAGTGAAATCACATATCTATACACTTTATAAGCTGACGTTGCAGTTTAAATATCCAAACAGCTTGATTTTACTGTTTCTGTTTTTTCAACAGTCTGCTTATCCTCTTTTGTAGCCTTCTTGTCAGTTGCTTCCGTGTTTTCTTGCTTCTTGTCGTCCATTGCTTATATCTTGGCGTTTTGAAAAATGGGGTGCAGTAGTATTACCCATCCGAACTTTTTTAAATAACGTTCAACTCCCCTCAAATTTTATTTACATCTGTTTAGCTCTTATACTTGTGGCCGGATGCGTAGTATCACATAGTCAAGCGACAGATAAAACTCAGGCAGAAATGTATTTTTTCCACAAAATTGGAAAACGCTGTTTCCCCTAATCCCTCTCCGCATACGGAGACCCCTGCAAACTCAACTTTTCACCCCTCTCCGGGTACGGAGACC
>CAZUDW010000002.1:18130-60752 GCA_964619305.1 uncultured Flavobacteriales bacterium | reverse complement strand
TGATGGAATTCTTAAATTTACGACCTTTTAGCATTCTGATGTATGCCTGATAATCTGATCAAACCCAAAGCCAATTTTGGCACATTGCCCGTGTATTTAACTGCAATCTCCACAATTCTCGGAGCTATTATGTTCCTTAGGTTTGGATATGCTGTTGGAAATCTTGGATTTTGGGGTGTAATTCTGATTGTTCTGATCGGCCACATGGTAACAATTCCTACAGCAATGGCTTTAGCGGAAATTGCTACCAATCAAAAAGTGGAAGGAGGAGGTGAATACTATATTATTTCACGCTCGTTTGGTCTGAATATAGGATCTGCTATAGGGGTTGCACTTTATTTTTCTCAGGCGATCAGTGTAGCTTTTTATGTTATTGCATTTGCTGAAGCATTTGATCCGGTAATTAGCTGGCTTAATGATACCTTAGGATTTGTCATCCCTGATAAACGCTTTATTAGTGTTCCCATGTTATGTGTTCTTATCTGGATCATGCTTAAAAAAGGTGCCGATATAGGGATGAAAGCTTTGTATGTTGTAGTTGCAACATTGCTGTTATCATTGTTCCTTTTCTTTTTGGGTAGAAGTGGCTTTTCTGTTGCAGATACTGTGAACTTATCAGATCACATTGCAAGACCTGATGGTTTCTTTGTCGTATTTGCAATTTGTTTTCCTGCATTTACAGGGATGACAGCGGGTGTGGGTCTTTCAGGAGATCTGAGAAATCCTAAGAAAGCCATTCCTGTTGGCACTTTGGCTGCAACGCTGACGGGTATGATTATATATGTTTTTATTGCATATAAACTATGCGTATCAGCCAGCCCTGAAGAACTTGACTCGGATCAACTCATTATGAGTAAAATTGCATTGTGGGGGCCCATTATTCCTATTGGATTGGCGGCTGCAACCATCTCATCGGCCCTTGGTTCCTTTATGATTGCACCTCGTACATTGCAAGCGATTGGTGGCGACAAGGTGTTTCCTTTTAAAAGTCTCAACAGGTGGTTATCTAAAGGAACTACGGATAAGAACGAACCTGTCAATGCTTCAATTGCAACAAGTGTCATTGCCATCATGTTTGTTTTGATGGGTGATGTGAATGCTGTTGCAGGCATTATATCTATGTTTTTTATGGTAATATACGGTTCCCTTTGTGCAATTTCATTTCTGCAACATTTTTCAGCAGACCCGTCATACAGACCATCTTTTAAATCAAGATGGTATATATCCCTCCTTGGTGCTTTGATGTGCGTTTACATCATGTTTAAAATGAATGCATTTTATGCCATCATTGCCATGGTGATTATGACCTTACTTTTCCTGTTCTTTAGTTATTACAGCAAAGAGAAAAATGGCATGGCTACCATTTTCCAGGGTGTGATTTTTCAATTGAGTCGAAACCTGCAGGTGTTTCTGCAAAAGGCAGAGAAAGAGAAATCTGATGATAACTGGCGACCTTCCATAATTTGTATTTCAAAGGAATCATTTACACGTTTTGCCGCTTTTGATCTGATGCGATGGATGTCTCACCGTTACGGATTCGGAACTTATATCCACTTTATTAAAGGTTATTTTTCAGAAGAAACTAAGAAAGAATCGGATATTGCACTGAATCGTTTGATTGAACTTGCTGACATCACCCATAGCAATGTCTATCTCGATACCATAATCAGTCCTTCATTCACTTCGGCAATTGCCCAGTTGGTTCAGTTGCCGGGAATTTCCGGTAAGGACAATAATATGCTGTTATTTGAATATCATAAATCAAATCCCGACTCTCTTCATGAGGTGTTGGAGAATTTCAACCTGGTAAAGAATGCTGAGTGTGATCTTTGCATCCTCGGTTCGTCTGAACGGGAATTTGGTTACCACAAGGAATTACATATCTGGATAACAGAACTTGATTATCAAAATGCCAGTTTGATGATATTGTTAGGATACATCATCCTCGGACATAAAGAATGGAGAAAAGGCCAAATAAAATTATTTGCCGTTTATCCAAATAATCAGGTATCTGAACAGAAAGTAAAGTTGCTGGAGTTGATAAAAACAGGTCGTTTGCCTATATCTCCTGCCAATATTCGCGTTCTCGGCTATGAAGAAGGTATTAGCCTCAAAGATGTAATCAATAAACATTCTTCCAAGGCCGATCTGACAATCACGGGACTAAGTGAAAACACATTGCAAAATCAGGATTCCGGTGTTTTCAAAGGCTATGAGAAGACTGGTAATATGCTGTTCGTATATACGGGCAGAGAAAAGGTAATACATTAAAAACCATTTTCTGCTTACATATCTTTATCTTTGCCATTAAATATGAAGATATGGATCCTAAAAAGCCAGGTGAATCAAGAGCTATATCTACTCAAATCGTATTACCAAACGATACAAATGTACTTGGAAACCTGATGGGAGGTAAGCTTCTTCACTGGATGGATATCACTGCAGCGATTTCTGCCAGCAGACATAGTGGAAGAGTATGCGTCACGGCATGCGTAAATAATGTAAGCTTTAACCAACCAATACATCTGGGGGATGTGGTTACACTCGAAGCAAGTCTGTCCAGGGCTTTCAGTTCGTCCATGGAAATTTTTATTGATGTATGGGTAGAAGACCGTAAAACGGGAGAGAAAGTCAAGTGCAATGAGGCAATTTATACGTTTGTGGCGATTGATCAGTCCGGCAATCCGATTGAGGTTCCGGAAATAATTCCTGATACCCGGGAAGAAAAAATACGCTATGACGGTGCATTGAGACGCAGGCAACTAAGTCTGATCCTGGCCGGCAAAATGAAGGCAGACGATGCAACAGAATTAAAAGCTTTATTTGGCGATTAAATCAAACTGACTCACAGATTGGCGTTCACTGCAGCAGCAATCATATCAGTATCCTGCAATTGCATGCAATAAAAATGCTTTTTGGGACATTTGTCATAACCCAGTTTGGAACATGGTCTACATCTTAGTTCCTTCACTTCAAATGATTTGGCACTCCCTTCCCCATCCCTGAGATAAGGATACATTCCAAATGCAGGAATAGTATTGCCCCAGATCACAATAATATTTTTGCCAAATGCAGATGCAATGTGCATCATGCCTGTATCGTGTGTAATCACCTTATCTGCTTTACTGATGATAGATGCAGATTGCATCAGGGAGAAAGATCCACAGGCATTATAAACATGTTGCCCGCAAAGAGAACCAATCCTGGCACCGGTTGCTTTATCTTTTTGTCCGCCAAGCAGGATTACAGGTCGCTCTATTCTTCTGCATAAATCAACAATTTTATTCTGAGGAAGCTTTTTTGTGGTATAAGTTCCCCCTATGGCAAAAGCTATATATCCCTTGCTGAAGGGAGTGGGGAGTTCGGAGACATCCGCTTCATCAGTTGGAGGGATAAAGCAATCTAAACCCAAACCGTCATTAGATAAACCCAAAGCTTTTACACAATTGAAATACCTGTCAACCAGATGCAGATCAGGCAGACAGTTGATCTTGAATTGAGTTATAAGCCATTTCCGGACATTGATTTTATCTACGGTGAATGACAGCTTCTTCAGTGTGTGTTTCACCCTCGCAGAACGCAGATTGTTGTGTAGATCTATAACATAATCGAACTGCTCATTTTTCAAAGGACCATAGACATCCTTCAGTTTATCTTCAAGAAAATGCAGCTTATGAATATAGGGATTGGCCTGCAACAAAGCAGCATATTTCTTTTTTGTAAGATAATGTATCTCAACATCTCCCTTTAGTTGTTTGTGCAGGCACCGCATAATAGGTGAAGTAAGAACGATATCTCCTATTGAGCTAAACCTGATGATGAGTGCTTTGACCTTCATTCGATGCCAAAAATAACGGAAATGCCTGAATGTGAAATCAATGATATATATTCATAGAAGAATTATCAAGGGTGGGATGAAAATCAGTATTGAATTACTTCAGTTCAATACTGAATTGCTCCAATGTCATATCATTGTTCTCAACTTTCAATCCACGTTGTCATGCAGGAATGAATTGTTTGGTTTGATTATTGTTTTTTTATTTCCATCTTCATCCTCTTCCGATTCGCTTAAAGTAAAACGGGATATTTCCGATTCGGATGAGTGTGGCGGATTATCCAGCTTAACTTGTTTCCTTTTATATGCCGGTTCATTCTCAAGATCGGAAATTCCGGAAGGGGTGCGCAACTTTAAGCTCAGTTCCTTCAGCTTGGAAATCCTGTTCATGGTTTTCTCTATATTTTCATCATCCGGGTTCTCTGGCTCTGTAGGCAATAAGTCTTCTTCAAGCTTGTCTGTAGCATCGCCTTTCCTGATGTATGGATCATCGCTTTCTTCTTCCGTTTTACCTGACTTGGTTGTGGAATTCAAATCGAATTCAAACACCTGTCCTTTGTTCTCCTCACTTGCAGGTTCAGATTCATCCAATTGTCTAATTTCAAAGGAATCTTCTTCTTCAACTGCTGTTTTCTCCTTTTCTGAAACATTATTCAAATCGTTTTTTTCATCTTCATCTCTGTTCATATCTGACGGAAATAAAACCGGTTGGGAAGAATCAGATTTCTCTTCATCAGTTTCTGAAGATGTATAATTTTCCTTTAGGTGCGGTTCTGTAATGGTGTCGTCAGATTCATCATTTGAATCAATGGGTTTTGTCAGCATGGTGGGGACATTATCTTCAAGTTGCCTTTTATTGACAGATGATTGATCTGAAGCTGTTTGGATCATATTAATGTCTGTTTCAAACCCTGTTGCTATGATTGTAACCCTGATGCTTTCTTCCAGTGTATCATCCAATCCATAACCCCAGATGATATCGTCTGTTGATTTGGTTTCTGCTTTGATAAAGTCTGTGATATCCGATATTTCATCCATAAGCAATTCTTTTGTACCGAAAGTGATGTTGAGCAGCACATTTTTAGCTCCGGTGATCAAGCTGTCGTTGAGAAGAGGAGAAGCCAGCGCCTGTTCAACTGCTTTCACGGATCTTCCTTCACCTTCAGCCTGTGCAGAACCCATGATGGCGACACCGCTATTGGTCATCACCGATTTGACATCCTCAAAATCCACATTGATGTAACCTGTTCTGGTAATGATCTCTGCAATGCCTTTTGCACCAATGGTCAACACATCATCGGCATGAGTAAAAGCTTGTCCAACTGGCAGGTTGCCATAAATTTCCCGAAGTTTATCGTTGTTGACCACCAGCAGTGTATCCACGTTTTGACGCAGGGCATCAAGGCCTTCTGTGGCAGTTGTTTTTCTTCTTGGTCCTTCCCATGAAAACGGAATGGTAACAATACCAACAGTAAGTATTCCAAGTTCTCTGGCAGCCTCAGCGATAACAGGGGCAGCCCCAGTTCCTGTTCCACCGCCCATACCAGCTGTGATGAAGAGCATTTTGGTATTTTTCTCCAACATTTCGCGCAGGTCATCAATACTTTCTATAGCGGCATTGCGTCCTATTTCCGGTTTGGATCCGGCTCCAAGACCTTCTGTAAGACTTTTACCGAGTTGTATCTTGATGGGTACAGGGCTGATGTCTAATGCCTGGGCATCGGTATTGCAAATGATAAAATCCACCCCGGTAATTCCCTGCTGAAACATGTGGTTGACAGCATTGCTGCCTCCACCACCTACACCAATCACCTTGATGATTGAGGACTTGTCTTTTGGAAGGTCAAATTTCATAGCAATTCATTTTAGTTTAACATAATATTTAAAATTCTCTATCCTGGTCATCTTCGAACCACTCACGGCTTTTATTGAATATTTTATTAAAAAAGGTATTGCTGCTTTTCTTTAAAAAGTTGTTGTTTTTCTCTCTGGTTTTTACGGACTCTCTTTCCTTAATACCCTTGATCACCAAACCTATTCCGGTAGCATACATTGGACTGGTAGCTTCATCAATTCCTGTTGCCAGGTGTTCTGTGGGATATCCAATCCTTGAATCCATTCCTGTTTCATATTCGAACAATTGGGAGATGTGCCTGAGTTGCGCTCCTCCCCCCGTAAGCACGATACCTCCAATAAGCTTGTTTTCGAAACCGGAATTTTTTATTTCATAAGCCACCAAACTGATGATCTCTTCCATACGTGCCTGGATAATACCTGCAAGCTGCCTGACTGATACTTCCTTGGTAGGGCTTTCTTTTCTCAGTCCCGGAATAACTATTATATCATTAGACTGACTTTCACTGACAAGGGCGGAACCATATTTTAATTTTAACTTTTCAGCATCTTTCCTGATTATCGAACAACCGGTTTTTATATCATCTGTGATGATATTCCCCCCAAAGGGAATTACTGCTGTATGCCTGATAATTCCATCCTGGAAAATGGCAATATCTGTTGTGCCTCCGCCAATGTCAACTAATACAACACCTGCTTCTTTTTCATCTTCGCTTAATACTGCTTCTGACGAACAAAGAGGTTCAAGTATAAGGTCTGTTATTTCCAAACCGGCTTTACGAACGCATTTATATATGTTTTTAATCGCTCCCATATTGCCCGTGATGATATGAAAATTCCCTTCTAATCTGCTGCCAACCATGCCGATTGGGTCTTTGATGTCTGGTTCGTGATCAACAATATACTCCTGAGGTAAGATATCGATTATCTCTTCACCGGGGAGCATCAGGAGTTTTTTGCATTTTTCTTTGAGAGCTAAGACATCATCCTGTCTAATTTCTTCTTCAATGTCATCTAGTATCAGGTTCTCCCTGTGCTGTAAACTTTTTATATGATTACCTGCTATACCTACATTAACGTGGCTTATCTCCTGACCTGATTCTTCTTCGGCCTGGTCAATTGCCCTGATAATGCCTTCAACTGTGGGAGTGATGTATGCCACAATTCCCCTGCGAACACCGCTTGATTCGGTTTTGCCCATTCCGAGAATTTCGGTTTTCCCGTGCTCATTTACCCTGCCTACCATGGCAGCAATCTTTGTTGTGCCAATATCTAAACCAACAACAATATCATTTAACTCCATAGCTGTTCGTTTTAATACATATTATCTGGTTGCAATATTTTAGATTGATGGTTGAATAGGTTTCCCAACCAGTGCTTGATAATCCCTTTTGATAAAATATTTTTAAATTATTCATTCTCTTTTCAAGATCAGTAATATCTCCAAGTATTATCTTATGATTTCCAATTCTTGGAATCAATAATATCTCGGCATTTTCATCCAGATAAATCTGTGCAATCTGATCATCCCAAAATGGATTTGCCCGGATGTACTTTGCCAATGTGTAAAAGTGATTCAAAATTGTTATCTTTTGATGTTTGCCTTTTAAAGATTTCAACGGGCACATGTTAGTATGATAGCGAAGAGCCCAGGGTTCGTGGATGTTTCCACTGGCTACAGGTACATCAGCTGTGTATTTGCCTGATAACGGCATAAGCCAGCCATCGGTATCAATATAATATGATTCTCCATTTGCATTAATGATCCTGATCAGAGGAATACGCTGTCTGATATTGATGTTAAGGTAGCCGTCAATCGTTATATAGACTTCAGCATTTTTTACAAAAGGGTTATTATTCAGAAATTGTTCTATATGGCCAGCATCAATGTCAATGCTGGATTGACCATCAACTTTATAACCATAATTATGGATCAATTCCAATATATCTTGTTGATCAAGAAAGTTAACATTATCAGGATGATCTACCCTGATAAAAATTCCTTTACAAATTCGGTTTTTGTTGGTATGATCAATAAACCCAAGCAATGCAATAATGCCAAGGCAGAAGAGTATCCAAACGATGATTTGAACAACAGTTCTCATATTGCAAGAAGATGTGATTTTAATATTGGTATGATCGTATCAATGTCTCCGGCACCTAAGGTTACAAGAACTTCAGGCTTCTCATTTGACAATATATTGATCAGGTCTTCCTTATTGCATAAAACTTTATCACTTGTTTGAACCATATCAAATATAAGTTCAGAATTTACACCTTTAATAGGTTCTTCCCTTGCCGGATATATAGGTAATAGGATCAATCTGTCCAGGATACTGAGACTAAGTGCAAATTCATTTGCAAAATCACGAGTTCGGCTGTAAAGATGCGGTTGAAAGATGCCAGTTAGTTTTTTTTCGGGATACAATTCTTTTATCGCTTTGAGACACGATGTTATTTCAACAGGATGGTGAGCATAATCATCTATAAAGATTAGGTCACTGCGGTTGATGATATATTGAAATCTTCTTGTGACTCCTTTATATGATGCCAATGCTTTTGAAATATCTGTTGCTGATATACCAAAATGAAAAGCAGTGGCACATGCTGCGATGGCGTTTTCTACATTATGCTTTCCCTGCATACCCAGGGTGAGGTTACTGATACGGTTTTGTCCGCCAACATAATCAAATCGGAATTTTCCCCCAGTTATCACGATATTTTCTGCCCTGTGGTCTGCTTTCTCATCAAGACCGTAAGTCTCAGCTTTAATTTCAATGTCTATACCGTATTTTACCAACATGTTGCCTGACCCGGTTTGTGAAGCAAAATCAAGAAATGCTTGTCGCATCACTTGTTTATTACCATAAACATCAAGATGGTCGGCATCTACAGCAGTTATAATAGAATAAGCAGGATGAAGAGACAGGAATGAACGGTCATATTCATCGGCTTCAACAACCATATATATATATGAACTATTCCCGGTTTTAGACATTATTAGATTAGAATTATAGTTTGAACTTATCCCTCCGATAAATCCAATCATTTCACAACCGGAAGAATGTAAAATGTGTGCGATGATAGATGAAGTGGTCGTTTTCCCATGTGTGCCTGAGATAGCAATAGTTTTGTGAGAGTTGGATATTTTACCTAGTAGTTCGGCCCTCTTTTGAAGTGGGATACCGTGTTCTTTACACCATTTTAATTCAATATTGTCTTGAGGAATAGCCGGGGTATAGACTACAAGATCAACATGGTCAGGTATATGAGTATAATCTGCATTGTGATAAATATCAATTCCTTCCTTTTCCATCTGTTTTGTCAGAACTGTGCTAACCTTGTCATAGCCACTTACATTTTTTCCAGATACATTAAAAAACCTTGCCAATGCACTCATCCCAATACCTCCGATGCCGAGGAAATATATATTATGTAATTCTTTATAATTCATTTATTCATCAATTAGTTTTAGGACAGTATCGGAAATCTTATCGGCAGCATTTGTTATAGCAAAATTTTTCATATTGGTAGCAAGGGTTAGCATGTTGGCGTCATTTTTCACTAGGTTAATAGCAACATCACAGAGTTTGTTCGCAGCATCTCCATCTTTAACTAATATGGCGGCATTCTCATTATGCAATTCTATTGCGTTTTTTGTCTGATGGTCTTCAGCTACATTGGGTGAAGGCACAAGTATACTTGGTTTGGATACAAGGCACAACTCTGAGACTGTGATGGCACCGGCTCTTGCTATAACCAGATCTGCAGCAGCATAAGCCAGATTCATCCTGCTGATGAAATCAAATGCTTTTATACTATCGCTATTGTGCAGGGCGATCACTTGCCTGGCTTGATCTATACCAGAAGTTCCCGTTTGCCATATAAGCTGTATTTTTTCATTTATAAACTTCTTGACACCTCCTCCTATGCTCAAATTAAGTGTTTTTGCACCGAGACTACCTCCAATAATTAAAATGGTTTTCAAACTTTTATCAAGTCCAAAAAACGTCATAGCTTCTTGTTTTTTGCCATTGATGTCAACCACCTCTTTACGAACAGGGTTTCCTGTTAATATAATTTTTTCTTTGGGGAAGAAACGCTCCAAACCATTGTATGCCACACAAATTTTATCTACTTTGTTCTTCAATAATTTATTGGTGATACCGGGAAAAGAATTTTGTTCCTGTATCAGTGTCGGAATACCTAATCTATGTGCAGCATAAACAACCGGACCACTTGAATAACCACCAACACCGATAACAACATCCGGTCTGAACTTCCTAATAAGTCTTTTCGCTTTCAAAATACTGGAGATCAGTTTGAATGGGAAACTGAGGTTTTTGAAAGTTAATTCTCTTTGCAAACCACTGATCCAGAGACCTTCAATCTTGTATCCTGATTTGGGCACTTTCTCCATTTCCATACGGTCTTTTGCACCAATAAAAAGAAAATCAGAACCGGGAGATTTTTTTTTCAATGCATCGGCAATTGCAATAGCAGGAAATATGTGACCACCTGTTCCTCCACCACTGATAATAAATTTATAACTCTTCATTAGTTTTTAGTTTGACTCTTTTATCTGCTTCAATTGATCTGCTCACACTTAGAATAATACCTATCGCTATACTTGTGAACCAGATTGAAGTTCCTCCCATACTGACCATAGGTAAAGGCTGTCCCGTAACAGGCATCAGATCAGATGCAACAGCCATATTTATAATGGCTTGAAAGACAAGACTAAATGCCAATCCGGCTACAAGTAATGAACCAAATGTTCTTTTGCATTTTATCACTATTCTTACTGACCGGTACAGAAGAATAAGGTATAAGACAATAATAAAGAAACCACCTATTAATCCATATTCTTCAATCACTATGGAATAGATGAAATCTGAATAAGGATGTGGTAAGAAATTCCTTTGATTGCTGTTACCTGGTCCTTTACCGTATAATCCTCCTGTTGCTATGGCAATTTTCGATTGTTCAACCTGGTAATTTCCGGTATTCTCCGGATCCCGAAAGTTCTCAATCCTGTTAACCCAGGTTGATGTCCGTGGAAAAATTTTGGGGAAACTATTAGCAACCAATAATACGAGGGCAATCAAGACAATACCTGTTCCGATTAATGCAAGAATATGTTTTACAGAAACACGCCCAATGAACATTAGTACAATGCAGGATATAAATAAAACCGCAGCAGTGGAAAGATTGGCAGGAAAAATCAAGCCACAGATGATAATAACAGGGAGAACAATAGGGATGAATGTCTTTTTGAAGTTTTTAATATCATCTTGTTTGTGTGATAGCATTCTCGCCACATACATAACCAGCGCAAGCTTTGCGAAATCTGATGTTTGAAAAGATTGATTGATCACTGGAATCCTTAACCATCTTGATGCATCATTGATGTTGGTTCCCAACAACAAGGTTATTATCAGTAAAGGGACTGACATCCATAAAGCCAGTTGAGCGATTCTTGAAAAATAGGTGTATTTGATGTTGTGGATTAAATAAATAATAATCAGTCCGGTGATTACAAAACCCCCATGCCTGACCAAGTAGTAAATAGTATTACCCTGATGATATCGAAATGCAAGAGTAACTATTGAACTATAAACCAGTAGAAGTGAAGCAATTCCAAGCATGACAACCACAAGCCATATGGCCCTGTCTCCACTTATATATTTGCTTAGGGTGTTCAATGTATTATCAGTTTAAAATTTATAGCAAATAAATCTACCACAATTCTTCGGTCAATCATTTCCATTATAATTCGTATCAACCCAATATAATATTAACAGATCGATGGAAGACCATCAGAAAGTGAATAAAACCTCTAATAGAATTTAAAGTGAACGTACAACTTCTTTAAATTGCCTTCCTCGATCTTCATAATTATTAAACAGGTCAAAACTTGCACATGCAGGAGACAATAAAACTGAATCTCCTTTGGTGCTTATGCTTTTAGTTGCTAATACCGCTTTCAACATAGAATCTGTTTCTATAAATTCGGGCACATTCTTCTCAAATGCTTTTCGGAGTTTGCTATTGTCAATTCCGAGACAAATGATTGCTTTTACCTTTTCTTTTACAAGTTGTTTAAGCAAATTGTAATCATTCCCTTTGTCTTCTCCTCCTGCAATCCAAATTATTGGAGCCGGTGTACTTTCCAATGCGTACCAAACGGAATTGACATTAGTGGCCTTTGAGTCATTAATAAATGATACTCCATTTTCCGTGGTTACAAATTCCAGTCTGTGTTCAACATTTTGAAAATCCATGAGAGAATCTCTTATGATTTCATCATCTATCTCAAAGATTCTCGCTGCTATTGTGGAAGCCATCCCATTATATAGATTGTGTTTTCCTTTTAATGCTAATTGGTGAATTGCCATTTTGAATATTTGTTTATTTAGTTTAACAATCATTTCATTACCCTCCTGAATATTGATCCTTTCGAGAGGGTTAGCGAAAGGATATTTTAAATAACCTCCCTTACCAGTTTGTTTGAATATTGAAAAAGCAAGGGATATTGCTCTTGGTTTCTTGTTTGCTATTTCTTTCTGTATTATTTTGTCATCTGCACAATAGATGAAATAGTCGTTTTCTAATTGATTGAAAGTAATCCTCATTTTAGATTCTGCATACTTTTCTATTTGGTTGTAATAGCGGTTAAGATGATCCGGAGTAATGTTCAGCAGGATGCTTACATGTGGTTGAAAATTCACTATTCCATCAAGTTGAAAGCTGCTTAATTCAAGGATAAAATACTTGTGGTCCTTCTTTACAAGTTCTGAAGAGAAACTATTCCCGATATTGCCTGCCAGGCACACATCAAAATCAGCCCTTTTTAGAATATGGAAGATAAGCATGGATGTTGTTGTTTTTCCATTGCTTCCAGTAATTGCTATGATTTTTGCTTTGGTATATTTAAAAGCAAATTCTATCTCTGAAATAATTGGAATACCCAGCTCTTTCATATAATTTAATATTGGGATGTCATCCCTAATTCCAGGGCTTTTTACAACTAAATCAGCTTTTGAAAGCAATTCCCGGCTGTGTTGACTTTCTTCCCATTTAATGTCATGAGAAGACAACAATTTTTTATATTCATTCTGGATCTTTCCATTGTCTGAGACAAATACTTCCCAACCTTTTAACCGGCCCAGAATGGCGGCTCCTGTGCCACTTTCGCCACCACCTAAAACAACTAAATTATTACTTGCAGCTTTCATCGATTATTGATTATCTGAGTTTTAATGTGACAAATGCTAACATGGCAAGCATGACTCCAACAATCCAGAATCTTGATACAATTTTAGATTCATGAAAGCCTAATTTTTGATAATGATGATGCAAAGGGGACATTTTAAATATCCTTTTTCCTTCCCCAAACCTTTTCCTAGTATATTTAAACCAAAAGACCTGCACTATAACCGAAAGGTTTTCAATCAGAAAAATCCCACAAAAGATGGGGATGAGTAACTCTTTTCTAATTGCAATTGCAAACACGGCAATTATTCCACCAATAGCCAAGCTTCCTGTGTCACCCATAAATACCTGTGCAGGAAAAGAGTTATACCATAAGAAACCTACACAAGCACCAACAAATGCTGAAATAAAAATAACCAGTTCACCAGAATTTGGTATATACATAATATTCAGGAAATCGGCAAAAACATAGTTTCCGGAAACATATGCGAATATTCCAAGTGACGATCCAATGATGGCTGAACTACCCGCAGCCAGGCCATCAAGACCATCTGTCATGTTAGCACCATTGGATACGGCTGTTACTATTAATATTACTATTGGAATAAAAATAAGCCAGGCGAGTTGCCTGTTATTGTCGTTTGTCCAATCAATAAGCCATGAATAGTCAAACTCATGATTTTTAACAAATGGAATAGTTGTTTTTGTTGATTTTGATTCTTGCCATTCGTAGTTAGCATGCTCAGTTCTGATTTCATCACCTTGTTGGATATACTGTACTTTATCGGCTGCACCTTCACCATAAACTTTCATTTTTACAACGACATCATTTGAGAAATAGAGAACTGCACCGACTACGATACCGATACCGATTTGGCCCATGATTTTAAATTTACCAGCTAATCCCTTTTTGTCTTTTTTAAATACTTTGATGTAATCATCTAGAAATCCAATTATTCCCAACCAAACTGTAGCTATAAGCATTAGTTGAATGTACACATTGTCTAGCCTGGCAAACAACACAGTTGGAATAATAATCGCAGCCAATATGATCAATCCTCCCATGGTAGGAGTTCCTTTTTTTTCTAATTGACCATTGAGCCCAAGGTCTCTTATATCTTCCCCTACTTGTTTTCTTTGCAATAAAGCAATGATCCTTTTTCCAAAAAGCATGGTAATAACCAAAGAAGTGATCACTGCAAATGCAGCCCGGAAAGTGATGTACTGGAAAACACTTGCTCCAGGTAAATCATAAATTGTATCGAGGTATTTAAATAGATAGTAAAACATTATTGGTTCTGCATTTGAAAAATTGATTTAACAATATCGGTGTCATCAAAGGGATATCTAATCCCATTAATTTCCTGGTATTTTTCGTGCCCTTTTCCAGCAATAAGAATAATGTCACCTGATCGGGCAATTGCACATGATGCATTTATTGCTTCTTTGCGACTGCTTATTTCGATTATTTTCTTCCTTGCATCTGCTTTTAATCCCGTTAACATATCTTTAATGATCATTTCAGGATCTTCTGAGCGTGGGTTATCAGATGTTAAAATCACCTGGTCGCTTCCCGTTGTTGCTATTTCTGCCATCAGGGGACGCTTTGCTTTATCTCTATCTCCACCACAACCAATTACAGTTATGATCTTTTCATTCCCGGTTCTTATTTCTTTAATGGTTGACAGAACATTATTTAAAGCATCTGGTGTATGTGCGTAATCAATGATTGCAATTATTCCGGACTGAGATTTAATATACTGGAATCTGCCTTTTACCGGGGATAAATTACTGATGCCGGTTAATGCATCGATTGACTCATAATTCATTTGTCTTGCAACCGCATAAATAGCAAGTAAATTTGATGCATTGAAGCGCCCAACAAGTTTTGTCCACACGTCTAAACCATCTATGTTTAATTGCAAACCCGAGAATTGATTTTCGAGAATTTTGCAGGTATAATCAGCAGCGGATCGTATAGAATAGGTGAATTTATTTGCCTTGCAATTCTGAGAGATAATATTTCCATGAATATCATCTTTGTTGATAATAGCAAACGCATCTGATGGAAGATTGTCAAAGAATTTTTGTTTCGCCTGGATATAATTATCAAATGATCCGTGATAATCAAGGTGATCATGGGTGATATTGGTAAAAATTGCTCCTTTAAAGATCAACCCTTTAATCCTTTGCTGATGAACAGCGTGTGAGCTGACCTCCATAAAGCAATGGGTACACCCTTGCTCTATCATTTGGGATAAAAGACGGTTTATCTCTATTGGATCGGGAGTAGTATGAGTTGTTTTGATCTCCTTATCTCCTATTTTATTTATTACAGTTGATAATAACCCGACACGTAAACCAAATCCTTTAAAGAGTTCAAACAATAGTGTTGCGATTGTGGTTTTCCCATTGGTGCCGGTAACTCCGATCAGTGATAGTTTTTTAGAAGGATTATCAAAATAATTTGAAGCAATCCATCCCAATGCTTCAGATGAACTTGCAACTTTTATAAAAACGATCCCTTCCTGTTGCTTTTGTGGCAATTTTTCACAAATAACTGCTACTGCACCTTGCTGAATAGCTTGGTTAATATATTGATGCCCATCTACATGTATACCATTAATAGCTACAAATGCACAACCATCTACAACTTTTCTGGAATCAAAACATATTGAGCTTATATTAATGTCGGTTCTTCCTATTACCTCCTCAATTCTTGACCTGTATAATATGTCTTTCAGTAATTTCAATTCAGTTCTATTTTAATGATGTCATTTTTATTTATTTTATATCCTGGAAGTAATGACTGGGAAACAACCTTTCCAAATCCCTCTGTCTGAACAATAAGCCCCTTATTTTCAAGCATATAGATAGCATCCCTTAGCATCATACCTCTTACGTCAGGTACAGAGCCCTTCCTTGTTTCGAAAGGAAGCAGTTGGATGTTATTTTTTTTAGCTGTTACTTTTACCCATTCACTTTCAACTTTATTGACGGGAATGTTAAATTCACCCATAAGATTGGTTAATCTTTTTGCGTTTACTTTGCCCGGTAATGAGGATTCCGAAATTTTCTGAGGAAGGTATTTTAGCTCTTCCTGAATATCTATACTTGAAGCATATACTTTATCGGCAATTTCTTTAAATACGGGACCAGCTACCTGGTTACCATAATAAACATCTTTAGAAGGAGCATTGATTACTACAATACAGCTGTACTTTGGTTTGTCTGCAGGGAAGTAACCAACAAATGAAGCTTGATAGCTTACAGTTGAATTATACTTGTAACCATACTTTTCATTTGCAATTTGTGCTGTTCCGGTTTTCCCAGCAATTTTATAATGACTATTCAAAAGGTTTCTTGCTGTACCTCTTGCAACAACTGCTTCAAGCATTTCTTTTGCTGCAAGAACTGTTTTTTCAGAACATATTGCGTCATCAATTATTGATCGTTTGATTGTTCTAACTACTTTCCCGTTACGCCTGATTTCCTTAACAAATTGGGGTCTTACCATTTTACCATTATTTGCTATAGCATTATAGAAAGTGAGTATTTGAAGGGGAGTAAGTTTAACTTCATACCCAATAGACATCCATGGTAGTGTGACACCCGACCAGGATTTATCGGATACATTTTTGATTTCTGGGTGGCCTTCACCGCTGATTTCAATACCTGTTGGTTCATTTAAATGCATAGAATAAAGTCTATCGATAAATTCCTGTGGATTTTTCCAATAGCTTCTATAGATCAATTTTGAGACTCCTACATTGGAGGAAACTTCAAACGCCTTTTTAACAGAAATAATACCATATCCTCCCCTATGGGAATCGTGCATTACTGCATCATAATATTTTGTTTTCCCATTCTCGGTGTCGACACTGTCTGATAATTTTATTTTGTCATCTTCCAATGCTGCAATTAAAGAAGCCAGTTTAAAAGTTGATCCTGGCTCTGTGCTTTCTCCAATGGCATAGTTGTAATACTCATAATAATCACCGTCTTCATCTCTTGATAGATTCGCTATTGCGAGTATTTCACCTGTCTGAACTTCCATCAATAATGCGCAACCGTGATCAGCATTATTTGATTTGACTTTGTCTAGCAAGGCATGTTCTGCAACATCCTGAAAATTTACGTTTATAGTTGTTATCAGATCGCTACCGTCTTCAGGTTCAATACCTTTATCATCATTTATTGGCATCCAAACCCCTCCGGCAATTTTTTTCATCAATTGTCGTCCACTTACCCCTGTAAGTTCTTTTGAATAAGCCCCTTCAAGACCAACAGGTTTGGTGTGCTTTCTTTCATATCCGATAGTTCTGGCTGCGAGCAGTTTAAATGGTCTTTCTCTTTTATTTTGTTGTAAAACGATCAATCCTCCTTTATACTGACCTAAGCGGAAAAGCGGAAATCTTCGTATTAGTTTTAATTCATTGTATCTTACATTTCGTTTTATAAGGTGAAACCTTTCTCCTGTTTTTCTCGCTGTAATTAGATTGCTTTTCCATAGGGAAGCAGATTTATCTGTTATTATAGATAGGCAATAAGATAATGAGTCCAGGTTAGAATAGAAGATATCATCATTTAATGCTTCAGTATTTGGATCCATTCTTATCTCAAAGATTGGAATTGAAGTAGCCAACAAATTTCCTTCTCTTGAATAGATGTTCCCACGCACTGCTTCAATGTTCCTGTATGCAGTCAGTTGATTGGTTGCCTTTTGTTTCCACCGATTTCCTTCTGCATATTGGATGTAGCAAACTCTGACAAGAATAGATATTGCCATAATCAGTAGAGAGAAATATGTCAGATATATTCTCCAATAAATATCCTTCCTGTAGCTTAAAGTGCTCATTCTTCCCTGACTACAATTTTAAATGGTGGTGTCTCGCTTATTTTTAAGTTCATCCCTTTCTTTTCAATTAATTCTTCTAGTTTCGACTGTTTGCTTTTAAACATCAGTTCAGATTTAGTAGAGATGAACTCCGCTCTCATCTCTTTTAATTCACTATCTATTTTGTTTAATTTTCTAACCGTACTTTCGGTAATAAATCCATTGCTTATATAGACCAGGCAGAGGAATGTGATAAATAATAAGAAAGGCATGTTTCTTACAATCCCCGTTTTTGTAAGCAGGTTGCCGTTTAAAATACTTGCGAATGATTTTGCAATTCTTGTACCTTTCTTATCTTTCGCTTTGTCATTCATAATTGCCTATCTCTTTGTTTAGATTTTTTCTGCAATTCTTAATCTAGCACTTCTCACTCTCCGATTTATTTTGATTTCCTCAGCATCTGGTTGAACAATTTTTTTATTTATATGCCTGAATTTTGATTTTGTCGGCTTAATCGCACTGCTGTTCACTTCAGATTCAAAACTCTCATTTCGCAAAAAGTTTTTTACTATTCTATCTTCTAAAGAGTGATAGCTGATTATCAATAACCGACCTCCGGGCTTTATTACTTCTGCTGATTGAAGAAGCAATTCTTTTAATGCATTTAATTCATCATTAACCTCTATCCTGATGGCCTGATAAACTTTAGCCAAAAACTTTTTCCTCCTTCCTTGGGGAGTATTATGTAAAAGGCAATTATTTAAATCATGTGAGTTTTTAAAAACTGTATTTTTTCTGTAATTGATAATCGAACGAGCTACTTCAGAAGAATTTGGAACTTCTCCATATTGGGACAAGACTTTTGTTAGTTCAATTTCATTGTAACGATTAAGAATGTATTTGGCGGTCAACTTTTGTCCGGGATTCATGCGCATGTCCAAAGGACAATTAGCAGTTATTGAGAATCCCCTTGGTCCTGTATCAATTTGATGTGAGGAAACACCAATATCAGCAATCAAACCATTTATAGGAATTGCATTAAGATATTTCAGGTTATTCTTTAGATAACGAAAATTCTGTCTAAGCAATATAAAGCGTTTGTCGTTGATTCTATTCTGTTCAGCATCCGGATCATGGTCAAATGCGATGAGTTTTCCCGTTTTAAGTTTTTTTAATATTGACGAGGAATGTCCACCACCGCCAAAAGTTGCATCGACATAAATTCCATCGGGCACAATATTTAAAGCATCTACACATACATTTAATAGTGCTGGAGAATGGTAGCTTTTCATTGTATGTCTTTATCAAGGTTGCCCATTACTTGCTCCGCAAGAGATTCAACATCTTCGCGTGTTGCTTCCATATAATCATTATAGCTTTTATTGTCCCAAATTTCTACCCTGTCAGCATATGCAAAAAGGACTATTTCTTTTTGTACCCCGGCATAATCAACAAGTGATTTAGGAATCAATATTCTTCCGTTGTTATCTAAGGATACATGTTTGGCTCCATTATGAAACTGTCTGTAAAATCTTCTGTTAGCTTCAACGAAGAGATTGAGTGTGTTTAGCTTTTCTGATAAAACTTCCCAATTGTTTAAAGGATATAAAGTGAGACATCCCTCATAACCCCTGTTGATAACGAATTGATCATGGGCTGATGGATCTATTTGTTTGCGCAATCCAGATGGCAGTAAGAATCTGCCTTTGCTGTCAAGCTTACAATTATATTCCCCAAGAAATCCAGACATGTTTTCTATACTAAAGGCTGTAAAAGTAAATAATAATTCCCATAATTTTCCATAAATTACCACATTGTTGAAAATTTATCATTAAATTACCATAATGACACATAAATAAAATATATATTTTACTGATAATAAGATAGTTAAGTGGCATTTGTTTTGTTTAATTTTAGTGGGAATAGATTTATCATAGTTTAACATATAAATGTTGATATAATTTAATGTTTATATAAATTGTGTATTAAAATTGTTAATTTTGGCAATTAAGAACTTAATGGCATGAATGTAGAGTTGAAAAAAGAGGAAGGATTTGAGTATGTTGAGAAAGGTGAAGGCCAGGTACTACTTGCCCTCCATGGACTATTTGGAGCACTAAGCAACTTTAGTGAACTGCTTGAATTTTTTTCAAAAAAAATGAAGGTTGTAATACCACTACAGCCGATATATTCTCTACCTATAATTAAAACAGATATTAAAAATTTAGCAATTTTTATAAATGACTTCATCAAGTTCAAAAAGTATGATAAAATTAATTTATTGGGCAATTCTCTAGGGGGCCATGTGGCTTTAGTTTATGGGGTATCTCATTTAACAAAATTAAATTCCTTAATTCTTACAGGTAGTTCTGGCCTTTATGAAAATGCTTTCGGTGGGTCATATCCCAGACGGGGAGATAAAGAATTTCTACGAAAAAAAATTGCGGTAACTTTTTATGATCCTAAACATGCCACTGATGAATTAGTAGATGAATGTTATAATTTGGTTAATGACAAGGGAAAATTGATAAGAATACTTGCGTTGGCAAAGTCTGCGATCAGACACAATATGGCAAAAGAACTCCCGAACATTCATGTACCAACTTGTCTTATTTGGGGAAAGAATGACAACATTACTCCCCCTAATGTTGCAAAAGAATTTAATAAACAGATGCCTGATTCAGAATTATTCTGGTTAGATAAGTGTGGCCATGCTCCAATGATGGAATATCCTGAAATATTCAATAACATATTGGATAATTGGTTTAATAAACGTTTTACGAGAATAAATTAAATGCATATTCATACTGTCAAGTTTTTAGGCAGCAGTTCATTATTGAACCAACTTCCTGAACCTGATTTGCCGGAGTATGCATTTGCAGGCAGGTCAAATGTTGGAAAATCTTCGTTATTAAACATGTTGGCTGGAAGAAAATCGATTGCAAGAATTTCAGCTACTCCAGGGAAAACAATTACAATAAATCACTTTAAAGTGAATGAGACATTTCTATTTGCTGATCTTCCGGGTTATGGATATGCCCGAGTGTCCAAGAAAGAGCGCAATCAATGGGCTTTACTTTGTAGAGAATATCTGAAGAAAAGGATTAACTTACTGACTGTTTTTACTTTAATTGATTCCTATATACCTCCACAGGAATCTGATATCAAATTTCTGCGTTTCATGGGTGAGGAACGTATTCCATTTTGCATTGTATTTACAAAAACCGACAGGTCGTCTAAGAATGAATTGAATATGAAAATAAATTTATATGTTGAGAGACTTTCAAAGGAATGGGATCCAATTCCAAAACATTTCAACACTTCTTGTGTAAATCAATTAGGAAAAGAGAGTCTTCTAAAATACATTAAAAAGACAAATTCAATTTTTACAAAGAAGAAGTTACCTTAATAAGGTTAGATATCCGGTAGTACTGTAATCGGTGTTTGGCGAAACAGCTGTTAGGATAAAATAATAAGTGCCATCCGGAACTTCCTTTCCTGAAAAAGTATGCCCATCCCAAACAATTTCAGGTGCAACAGATTCAAAAAGAAGTGTACCCCACCGGTTATAAATACTTAACTTGTAATCTTCCAAACCGGAGGTTGGGATCATAAAAAGATCATTTATTCCATCACCATTGGGTGAGAAAACATTTGGGATTTGAATTCCTTCATCAATTGAGATTGTCATCATTGCAGTATCAATACAACCGGATTCACTTGTGACTATTAAGGTAATATTGTATGTTCCTGCATTGTATTCATGTTGGGCGTTTTGAGAATTAGAACTATCTCCATCTCCAAAATCCCATTGCCATGAATAAGGAGAACCAGAACTGCTATCAATAAAGCTGAAAAGATTATTAAAATATCCGCTGTTTGTTGAATAAAAGTTGGCAAAAACAGGACCTGTCAATGCAAGGGCAAATGGATCATTGGTGAAATCATTCCATGACATTGCAGTAAAACTATTGTACGGTCCGGAAGTAACATTAATCGGACTCATGTCGTTCCAAAGCATACTGGAAGGGGTGTTCCATTGTGCTAAAGCATCAAAATTACCGTCACCAGATTCATAATAGATGCTTATGTCTGCATCGTTAGTGCCATTTGTATGATTTATTTTGTGATAATATAGATTGTTAACAAGACAAAGGTTGCTGTCTAACTGTCCAATATCATAACCGTCAAGAGTGGGGTTATTATTTGCAAACCGGACGGTAAAAGTATTGGGATTGGCGGATGCGGGTATTATTTCTACTTCCCGATATCGTCTTGTGCCAAGGCTAGATCCAACAGGGAATCTATATATGCTGCTTGATGACATATCCCATGACAATGCACCGTTACCTAAGCTGCTTACAAAACCTTCGGAGCCAAAAACCTGACTGTTCGTAATAACACCTGTTGTACTGTTCGTTACATACATAATATTCGTATCTGTTGCCAATTCCCTGTCATTTAGAATCAGACTATCTGTTACAGTAGCATCAATAGTCTGAGTTTTTATTCCTGAGCCACTAATTTCCAGATCGTTGAAAGAGGTTTGTACCGTACCTGTAATCAACTGATCACTTCCATATAGATTGACATAACTGAGGCCACTTGTAAAGGTAGCACCATTGATCCAATCACCTTCAATCAAATAGGAGCCATCCCCCTGAACTGTTCCCGAATTAGCTATTTTGAAATCGCCTTGTAATGAGCTGTTGGCAACAGTAATCTCTCCATTGTTCTCTAATAATGCATTTAAACCGTTGACTTCACTATTTCCGTTTATATGCATAATTGCATTAGAAAGAACATAAACCTGCCCCTGATTATAAAATGTTTGTGCATAGATTTTTATTCCCAATATATTTAAAATCAGCAGGAACAACAAAAAGTTGAGAAGCAAGTGGAAACAATTTTTCATGTTATATTTTGAGGAATGAATAACAAAAATAATGATTTTTTCTTATTTGCAACTTTTTAACATAGAAATTTAGCAATTATTTTAATTACAGACGGATAGAAAACGATCTGGGTTGCATTTTACTTCATTATCCCCATGTGCTATATACTTAATAAGTTCAATCCAGAATTAAGCAATATTGCGGTAGTTGGTGGTATTTTATTTCATGCGTGGTCAGAAGAGCATTCTGTGATTTTCTTCAGTCTTTGTTTAAAAGCTTATATAGAAAACATCATCAGCTACAGTTCTCTTCAGAAGCATTGCTGTATGCGTCCGGACATTTTTTATTTTCCAGGTTACGACATAGACGAGGAGTTACCTTGCCCACACAACCGGCAACAACGAACCACGGCTTTATGCCTGAAAAAAATCATGGACAGCTTCCCGTTGATGACTGATGGGCTCCCGTTGTTGACTCACGGTAAGGATAATACTTTGGTTACTTTGAATATTAATTCAGATATGTTTTCTTTCATTTGCTTGTTTCCTATGGTTTATATCCTGATTCGTGAAAAATATGTTGTGAATTAGTTTCCTTTATTAAATCTGAAATATTTTTATCTGGATGTTTTTTCATATATGATTTAACAATTTGCCATCCAAGCCACTTTCCTATTTCTGCAGGGGATCCGTCCGGAAATCCTTTAGTAAAAGGTCCTTCTCCTATATATTTTATTATTTGCGCCCTGTCTTTGGTGAAGAACAATTTGTTTTCAACAAAAAATCCCCAAATCTCATTTGAGTTGTCATCACACCATTTAAGCTCCTTTGAAGTGTAGCCAATATTAAGAGAATCATGAGTGGTTGTCATAAGTACATCCATCAAGAACAGTATTTTTCCATGATAAATCATCTGGTTTAATAGCGTTTTGTCTCCCTGATTTGCATCAATCTCGCTGGCTAACCAATTTTTAATACAATCTATGGATATATATTCCTTGCGCATTTTTTTTCTTTTATACAATGGGAATTCTTTTCGCTGATACAAAGAGTAATCTGTCCCCAAATACATATCCAATCCAATCATAATCAAACTATCCGCAACAATATTTTGGTACTCTAAACCAGATATGAATGAAAACAATTTTGGTACATTTTTATCTGGAAATATAACATTGTACCTCCTGAAAGCTCCAGTCAACTCGGTTTCTATATCCTGTAAATTCTTATATTTTTCCTGTACGTCAGCATAAATCTGTTTAATATCAGATGAAGATATAAAGTTTCTAAGGTGGAAGCCAATAACAGGATCCTTTACAAGCCCCAGGTTGAGAACTCTTTCTATGTAAAGCTGATAAAAGGTGCCATATTTTTTATAAAAAAGATCATTTGCATTTTGCAGACTATCAGCAGGTGTTTTGAATAACTCTTTATCAAATCGTATTATTTTTAAATTGATATTTGAATCTGTGGTGTCAATATCGAAATTATTTCTTTCACCACAGGATAAAATAAATAGGATGAATATCAAAGCTCCTTTTTGAAAATTCAATAGAAAAAATTGGTTAATATTGTACATGAATTACGATATGAATATAAAACATCAAAATTATGAATAAAAAGATTCTGTTAACTGTTGTATTGTTATTAACAATAATATCTGTTATTGCCCAGGAAGAAGGCAGCTCGAAAGGATTGCGTTTCGGTCTAAAGGTTGCCCCATCTATGAGTTGGATGAAACCTGATTTGAAAAGTATTGATAAGAAAGGCATGACATTAGGATTCAATTATGGACTTATGACGGATTTTTCTTTATCCGGTAATGGTAACTATGCGTTTTCTACGGGTTTAGAAGTCTCTACCGTTGGAGGGAAACTGAACTATCCAAATGTTGTAGAGCAGGATTCAACTGATTATTACGGCATGACATTGCGTACTTTTAATTTAAAATATGTAAATCTACCTCTTCAATTGAAGTTAAGAACAAATGAAATAGGTTATATGACCTACTTCGGAAGTTTTGGCATTGATGCCGGATTTAATTTCAAGGCAAAAGCCACTGATGAACATACATTAAGAAAAAAACAAACAGGTGATGTGGATCCACCGATTACTCCAACCGAGGAGGATATTGTGGTGAACAAAGATGTGAGTTTTTTCCGTGTTGCACTTGTGATCGGAGCAGGGTTTGAATATAATCTCAGCGGAAATACCTCATTATTGCTTGGAGTAACTTTTAATAATGGTTTTAATAATGTTCTGACTTATGATGGTTATGAACTTAGCTCCAGTTATTCAGGCCCGGCTTTAGATAATTCAAATAAAGCTAAAGATGCTAATCAAAAAATGGATGCTATTTCCAACTATCTTGCTCTCAACATCGGCATTTTCTTTTGAGGATAAGATAAGTGGGTAATTAGTTTCTACCCGGAATAAACTTTTAGATGAAGATAGCACTTGCACAGATCAATTCTCTGATTGGAGATTTTGAAAATAATTCCAAAAACATCATTCGGTTTATTGAAAAAGCAAGAGAAGGAGGTGCGGAATTAGTTGCATTCCCCGAATTATCAGTTTGTGGTTATCCTTCCAGAGATTTTCTTGAATTTGATGATTTTATAAATAAATGCCTCAGGGAAGTCAATAATATAGCTCAGCACTGCGTAAATATTGCTGCAATAATAGGTTGCCCTGATTATAATAAGAAGGGAAGTGGAAAACGCATTTATAATGCTGCATTCTTTCTCTCGAATGGCGAAATACAATCCGTACACCACAAAGCATTACTGCCAACTTATGATATTTTTGACGAATATCGATATTTTGAACCGGCCAATGAATTTCAGGTTATTACAATAAACAATACTCGAATTGCAATCACTATTTGCGAAGATATCTGGAATCAGACTGATCAACCTATGTATTCAGTTCAACCCATGGATATACTCAGCAAACAAAAACCTGATATTTTGATCAACATTGCTGCTTCACCTTTTGATTATACGCATGATAAGCAGAGGGTGGAGGTTTTAAAGCGTAATGCACTAAAATATAATTTGCCAGTTTATTATGTTAATTATTCTGGCTCACAAACTGAACTTATTTTTGATGGAGGCTCTCTTGCAATGAATCGAAAAGGAGAGTTGCTTAAACGGTTGGAATTCTTCAAAGAGGACTTATTAATAATAGATTCTGATTCGAATCAAAAAGAGGATATCAAATCAGTGGATGAGATCGCTTTAATTCATGATGCTCTCATTTGTGGTATCAAGGATTATTTTAAAAAACTGGGGTTAAAAAGAGCTGTACTGGGCATGTCCGGAGGAATAGATTCTGCACTTACCCTCGCACTTGCTGTTGAAGCTTTAGGGGGAAAAAATGTTTTAGCCGTTCTTATGCCTTCTCAATATTCATCAGATCATTCTGTGAATGATGCATTAGAAATGATTAGCAGAGTGGGATGTCCGTATAAAAAGATAAACATAGACAGACTTTTCAATACATATCTCGAAGAATTAAAATTACATTTTGAGAATCAGATTTTTGATATTACTGAAGAAAATTTACAGGCACGAATTAGATCTGTTTTACTCATGGGATTAGCCAATAAAAACAAATTAATATTATTAAACACATCCAATAAAAGTGAAATGGCAGTGGGATATGGAACGTTATATGGTGATTTATCCGGGGGGCTTTCAATCATTGGGGATTTATATAAAACAAGAGTTTACAAACTGACAGAATACCTGAATCGCAATGAAGAAATAATCCCTGAAAACATTATTAGAAAAGCTCCTTCTGCAGAGTTAAAGCATGATCAACGGGATAGCGACACACTACCTGATTATAGCATACTCGACAAAATATTATTTGATTATATAGAATTACAGAAAAGTCCCGATGTGATAAATTGCAGCGATCGGCAATTAGTCAAAAAAATAATCAGTATGGTCGATGCCAATGAGTATAAAAGGCACCAGACTCCTCCTGTATTGCGAGTTTCCCCCAAGGCATTTGGAATGGGAAGACGTATGCCGATCGTTGCCAGGTATCAATCTTGAATAAATGAAAAAAAACGGAATTACAATCCTTTTATCAGCATTATTTTATTTATATACTATTGCTTATTCTCAAACAAAAGATTTCAGCAAAATAAGTTTCAAAGATTCTCTCGCCTATACAAAATCAGGAAAACGATTGTTTACAGGTGCATTTATCAAAAAAGAGAATGGGATTATTGTTTTGGAAGGCAAGTATAAAAATGGCATGAAAGACAGTATCTGGACGCAATATAATCTGGATGGATCTTTCAGGAACCAAAAATTGTATATGGCATCTTATCCAAAAATAGACTGGGAGGAACTCTTCCTTAAAGATAGTATAGCTTATAGGAAATCAGAAGTTAAGCCTTTCACAGGTGTGGTTGTGCTTTATTATTATATCATTAAAGGTAATTGGAGCAATAATATTAAAACAAAAGATATCAATTATGTAACTTCTTACCGAAACGGCATTCCGGATGGGCCATTCATTGGTTGGCATAACACAGGTAAAAGATTTACCAGTGGATGTAATGTTAAAGGCGAATTAAATGGCAAAATATCCTATTGGAGAATGGATGGCAGTAAGCAATATGTTGTAGAGATGAAGGATGGAATTTATAATGGGCATTATACAGCTTGGCATCCAAACGGCACTACTAGTGACAAGCAAAACTGGAAGAATGGGAAAAGAATAGGAAGATGTATGCAATGGTTTGAAAACGGACAGTTGAAATTGAAATTCAATTATAAATCGGGTCATTTGAACGGTAAATGGAAAGAATGGAATAAGAACGCTTATCTGATAAAAACTATTTCTTACCGGAATGATTATGAAAATGGGAAATACTGTGAGTACAACGATATTGGAAAATTAATCAGGAAAGGTCGTTATATCGATGGCTATAAAGTCGGTCAATGGAGAGAATGGTATAAGAACGGGCAAATCAAAATATCTGGGCACTATATTAACTCCAAAAGAGATGGAATCTGGCGATGGTGGAACGCACAGGGAGAGTTGTTAAGTGAAGAAATATGGAATAATGGCATATTGATGACTGTTTCCACAGGAAAAGTGCTCACAAATAAAGTCCTTTTCTATCATCTCAAGCTGAAAGGAGATATCATGTACATGGATGGAGACAGTTTGCCATTTTCCGGTACTTGCATTATTCAATACCCTGATAGTTCACTCAGAGAAATACGAACATATAAATTCGGTAAAAATGACGGACCATATATTCAATATTATCAAAGTGGACATAAGTCTTGTGAAGGATATTATAATGAGAATAACCCTTATGGAAAACAGGTGTTTTGGTATGAAAACGGGCAGAAAAAGTTGGAGAGGTATCACTACTTACAACAAATTGACGGGCCATGGATAGAGTGGTATGATAACGGACAAATCAAAATTGAAAGGCATTTCAGTAAAGGTAAAAAGAGTGATCACTGGAGAAAGTGGACCATTGATGCTTACAATACCGAAGAAGGAGGATATAAGAATGGAAAAAAAGATGGTCCCTGGTTGTGGCGGGATGAAATGGGGCACATCCTGAAATATGAATTGTATAATGAAAATAATTTAATCGAAAGGCAGGTTTACAAATGACAGAGATTGAAGAGGATTAAACAATCGCAGTTAGTATATAAATTTGTAAATTCTGTTTTATTGAAATGCATTTATTAAATCGTGTTTTTTCCCTCACCAACCTGATACTAATCATTTCTAATGCGGGTCACTTTCAGGTCAATCTGCAGGGGCAGAAGCCAACAGGAAAAGTAAAAGGCAGGAGGTCTGCCGGCCCGTCAATAGCCAGGAAACCAAAGTTTCTCCAGTAAAAGAGAATTCTAATGCTGCTCTTTTGTTTGTACTCATATTCAGCCGCCACTTGGCGAATTCATTCTTCCACCTGAGAGCAGAAAGATTTTTTGCTAAATTGCGGTATCAATTTTCAGAACCCACCTTAAGAGATTTTATGTGATTTGTTATGTTCTTTTCCTGTAAGCCAGCAAAGCAAGCACATTCATTGCAATTGCAAAAATGAATGTGAACATAAAATCCAGCCTGAGGGCATGCCAGCCACTGCCTTTCAGCAATACCATGCGAACTACACGGACAAAATATGAAATCGGATTGAACCAGGTGATCTTTTGCGCCCAATCCGGCATATTCTCTATTGGAGTAAAAAGCCCGCTCATCAAGATGAAAATCACCATAAAAAACCAGGTCGTGAACATGGCTTGTTGTTGCGTAGTAGTGAGGGATGACATCAACAAACCAAGACCAAGAATAACCGGGAGATAGATAGCTGCATAGGAGAATAGCAACAACAAACTACCATTGACGGGAATTTGGAATATCAATTTACCAAACAACAGTCCTAAAGCAAGTTCAAACAAGCCTATTAGCCAGAAAGGAAATAATTTGCCGATGATAAACTGGTATTTCCTAATAGGTGTGACATTGATCTGTTCAATGGTGCCAATCTCTTTTTCACGAACAATGTTCATTGATGAGAGGAACCCTCCGACCATGGTTACGAGGATAACGAGTAAGCCGGGAACCATATAATTGCTATATGTTAATTCTGGATTATACCAATATCGGGTGGAGATGGATATGGCTTGAGGAGGTGCCTCAGGTATATGTGCTATTTTTATTGCTACGTTTTTATTGAATTGCTGGATGATATTTGTGATGTAAAATGCACTGAGACCAGCAGCTTGTCCATCAATACCGTTGATCTCTACGGACAATTGTGCCTTCCCTGTTTTTATGATGGTTTTAGAAAAATTATAAGGAATATGTATGAAAAGATTTGCGCTTCCATCGTCTAACGTATGTATTCCTTCTTTTACAGAGCTCAGATGTCCACAATAATTAAATTGATGGGAAGCCGAAATGTGATTTAATAATTCACGCGAAAGGGAGCTTTTATCATTGTCAAGGATTTTGAAACGAATGTTTTTCACCTCGAAATCTGCTGCATTAACTAAGATCAGAAGCTGCACCACAGGCATTACAAAAATGATAGGTAGCATACCCTTATTTCTGAAAATCTGCAAAAACTCTTTTCTCAATATGTGGCATATCACCCTCATTGCGTTCTGATCCTGAATTTTTTAATGCTGAGAAGGATGAAGAATAATGTCATTCCGCACAGTATCAATGTCTGTTTCCAAAGGAATTCTATCCCAATACCTTTGAGCATGATACCTTTCAATAATTCATTAAAATACCTTGCGGGGATGACAGCACTGATCCATTGCAAAGGCCAGGGCATGCTTGAGATAGGAAAAATAAATCCTGAAAGTAATATGGTTGGCAACATCAGGGCAAAGAGGGAAAGCATAAGTGCCATTTGTTGTGAAGTGGATACGATAGATATCAGTATCCCAAGAGAAAGGGCACAGACGACAAATAAAATGCATTCTGCAAGAAGAAATGTTGCATTACCGTTCAGAGGCACGCCAAAAACAAAATGTCCTGCCATCAAAACAAGCCCGGCAATGATGAGTGAAAGCAGCAGGTAAGGGATTACTTTTCCTACCACAATGACAGCCGGGCTCATGGGCGAAACAAGCAAGACTTCCATATTGCCAAGTTCTTTTTCCCTTGAAAGTGCAATAGCTGTCAGCATAGCAGAGATAAGCATAAGTATCACCGTGATCACACCGGGGACAAATAAGTACACGCTTTTTTGTTGCGGATTATAATATAAGTGAAAATGTGGTTCGATAAGTATTCCTCCTGATGGAAACAGGTTTTCTTCCCGGCTGAATTGTTGCGTCATCATACTTAAATAATTCACGAGCATGCCGGCCATATTCGGATCAGAACCATCTGCAATCAACTCAATCTTACTGCCACCAGAAATAACCTCCTTGGAAAAATCGGATGGTAAAAGGATTCCAAGTTTTACTTTTCCTTTTCTGAAGACATTTTCCAGTTCTCTCACACTATATACCTGGTTACTGATGGTGAAATAATCCGAAGCATCAATCTTTGTCAGAAATTTTCTGCTAAGGTCATCGCCTGATCGATCATAGACGGCAATTTCTGCATGGTGAATCTCAGTTGTTATTGCATACCCGAATAGAAGTACCTGGGCCAGAGGCATACCGATGAGGACCATCAACGTACGGTAGTCGCGTATTATGTGCCTGAATTCTTTTTGTATGAATGCAAACAGTGCTTTCATCCTCTTGTGAGTTTTAGAAACACATCGTTGATGCTGTCACATGAGAAGGCGTTTTTTAATTCTCCCGGTGTGTCAAGTGCCTTTATCTGGCCATCCACCATGATAGAAATCCTGTCACAATATTCAGCTTCATCAAGATAGTGAGTTGTGATGAAAACAGTTATTCCATCATCAGCTGTGCGGTAGATCATTTCCCAAAACTGTCTCCGTGTGATAGGATCAACACCACTTGTCGGCTCATCGAGAAATACAATGTCCGGTCTATGCAACAATGCCACACTAAATGCAAGTTTTTGTTTCCATCCGAGAGGAATATCACTAATCAGTTTATTCGCATATTCATTCATATTCAGCAATTCGATTAGTTCTTTTCCTCTTTCCTTTATAGTTGTATTCTTCAAGCCATAAATGCCACCAAAAAAATATATGTTCTCCCAGATGTTCAGATCTTCATATAAAGAAAAACGCTGACTCATATAACCGATATGTTTTTTTATCTTTTCCCTTTCACGATAGATGTCCCGTCCGGCAATGCTTGCTTCTCCGCTGCTGGGTTTCAGTAGCCCGCACAGCATTCGTATTGCGGTGGTTTTTCCTGCACCGTTGGCACCGAGAAAACCAAATATTTCTCCTTTCTTTACTTGAAAAGACAGCTTGTCGCAAGCTGTGAATTTTCCGAATTGCCTGCTCAACTTATGAGTGATTATCGCGTTTTCAGAATCCGTCATATTCTAAACCACTGTTTTTTGTCTGTTCATCAATTCAATGAAACAATCCTCAATATCCGGATTTACAACAGATATTTCAGTATCTTCTAATCCTTTTGAATTAAGAAAAGCATGCATCTCCTTAAAATTAATTGTTTTATCCGAAGCCATGTGGAGATATTCACCACAAGGATAGACATCAATATCTGTAAAATGGTTTCTCAATGTGATGAGCAAATTATAGTTTTCTTTTGCTTTTATGCGGTAAAGCTCTTTAGGGAATGAGTTGGTAATACATTCAGGTGTATTGGTGCTTAATATGCTGCCTTCCTGCATAAGAGCTACCCGGTGACATTGGGCAGCTTCATCCATATAAGATGTTGACACCAAAACGGTTATTTCAACTGATTCCAGGTTTCCGAGCATTTCCCAAAACTCTTTTCGCGACACGGCATCCACACCTGTTGTTGGTTCATCAAGCAACATGGCTTTGGGCTTATGTACCAGTGCACAACACAGCGCTAGCTTTTGTTTCATGCCCCCGGACAATGCCCCTGCTCTTCGATTTCGAAACGGCTGGAGTTGTTCATAGATATCTTTTATCATATGGTAGTTCTCATGTATAGTGGTGTTGAACACTTTTGCATAAAATTGCAGGTTTTCGTCTACCGACAAGTCATTGTATAATGAAAATGTGCCAGGCATGTACCCTATATATTTCCTGATATAACGATACTCTTTCACCACATCACGATTGTCAAATGTCGCTGTACCGCTATCCGGCAACAACAGGGTTGCAAGTATCCTGATCAAAGTACTTTTCCCGGCTCCATCAGGTCCGACCAGGCCAAAACGTTCACCCTTATCAACATGAAATGAGATACCGTCAACAGCAAGCTGAGAACCATAACTTTTTGAAATATTGCTAAAATCCAACACCTTCTTTCTGCTAGAAAACAACTTCTCCGGGTAAACCGATTTTTAAGGAACCATCATTCTCAGTCCTGATTTTTATTGCATACACTTCGCTGACACGATCTTCCCTTGTTTGTATGTTTTTAGGAGTGAACTCCGCTTCAGAAGATATCCAGGTGATTTTGCCTTTCAGTGTTTTTAATTGCCCTTCCGAGGTATCTGTCAGAATTTGAACAGTTTGTCCGAGTTTCACTTCGCTGAGTTGTGATTCATCTACCCAGGCCTTCAGATACATTTTGTCCAGGTTGGCTATTTTATAAAGTGGTTTACCTGCTGCTGTCAACTCCCCGGCTTCAGCATATTTAATGAGAACAGTGCCTTCAACATGATTGGTTATGACACTCTTTGCAATCAGGTCATCAATCTGGGAGATTTGAGCATTCATCGCTTTTGCCTGGTTAAGAACAGGAGCGTTTTTTGTCTCTATTGCATGCTTCTGCTTTTCAAGAACACGGATATTACCACTGATATCGTCCAGTTGCTGTGTTGTTGCTGCACTGTCCTTCAGCAAACGAATCACGCGGTTAAGTTCAACCAAAAGGACTTTTTTCTTTTCTTCTATCGCATCAATTTGTGCCATAATATCAGGAATATTTGCCTCAATGGCTGCTTTAGATGCTTTTAATTGTTGCCTTTTCAAATGAAGTTGTGTTGTGTCGATATATCCCAGTATATCTCCGGATTTCAGTTTTTGTCCTTCTTCAACTTCAAACAACATCAGTCTTCCTGTAGATTCTGAGGAAATGATGACTTCTGTTGCTTCAAAATTTCCAAATGCATCACTTTGATTCTCTTCATTGCAGCCACATAAAAAGTAAACCAAGGAAGCAGTTATTAGTAATATAGTTGTTGCTCTTTTCATAGTCTGTTATTCAATAGTTAAACCTTGTTTTATCAACCATTCGGCCTTTTTCATATTTAATTGGATGATATGATTTTCCCTGTTTTGATTTGCTGTCCTTAGTTCATTCATTGCATTGATATATTCACTAAAGGTAATGATTCCTTCTTCAAGCTTTGTATTATTATTGTCCGCTATTCTTTTTCTCAGCCTGATTATGTCGTTGTCTTTGGATATCATCGCTTCCAGTTTGCTAATGTCTCCCGCCAGTCCGATCATATCGTTGGTCAGGCTGAGTTCTAAGGCTTCTTTTTGTTTTCCGATAACCTCTTGTTTAAGACTGTACAACTTTTTCTCTTTTTTCAAAGTATAAAATGCGCTGATGTTCCATGAAAACTGCAATCCTGCCATATAAAAAGTCTGAAAGTTATCATCAAGCATATTCAATCCCGGTCTGCCATATCCTCCCTGCACAAAAGCCGTTAAATGAGGTAAGGTGCCGGATTCAACCTGTTTTAGCTCTGCAATGCATTTGTTTAGTTGCAGATCATATCCAGCAATTTCAGGTCTTTTATCGAGGATAAAATCATCAGAAACCATCATGCCGGGTGGAATCAATTCTGTATCATCAGACAGGGATTCACCAATAATTCTTGACAACTGAGCGATTAATGCTTTTCTTTTATTTGTTGCTGAGAGATATTGCTGTTCTAGTTTTAATATTTCTGCCTCTAAAGCATCTCCGGTTTCTGAAGTAAGAACCCCATTCTGAATTGCAGACCTGATTCGTTTCTTTTTAGATGACAAAGTGTTTTTAGCAATGTCAAGAAGCTTTAAATTCGTTTGCACCATCAAAATGGATTCGTACAAATGATTGACATTTTCCTTCAGCAACTGAAGCCCTATTTCGGCTTGTTTGGTTTGCAAAAAGATATTGTTAATTGCCAATTCCTTCTGTGCTTTGACATTTCCACCATCATATATAGGTTGTTGCATTTCAAGAGATACACGGTACTGGTCATTGTCCGGTATGGGAACATCTACTCCCGGAATACTGAGATCAACTTTTGTAACATCTGACTGGTAGCTTGCCCGTCCGTTAATAGATATTCGGGGATAAAAGGCATATTTGAAAATATCAGATGTGAGTTGGTTGGAGTTTTCTGTAATCTTTAATACAGCATTCAGGGGATTTGCATCAACTGCCATTTGCTGACATTGTGATAATGTAAGTTGGCGTTGCCCATACAACAGGGAACTACTTACTAAAACGTAAATGATTGCTATCTGCTTTTTCATGGTTTGATGGAATTAATAATAAAAACTGCAATCTCTGCTTGTCTGTTATCTATAAATTCTGAAAATGAGGAATTGTCTTTAAGTGCAAACTCTTGCAACATAGGCCTCGCTGCAAATGGGAAAACGCATAATGCGATGATATTAATTAGTAGCTGGAATGGATCAATTGGTTTGATTTCTCCTTTTTTTATTGATTCCTCTATCTGTAGAATAAATGAAACAGGCTGTGGCATAGCATTATTTTTTTTTAGTTGAGAGATAAATCTTGCAGGATCAGCGTTCATTTCATAAATAATAAAAACAGGTAGGTACGGGTTGCTTTTCAGGAAGTTCCCGTATTCTTTAACCATAGCTTCTATCTTTTTGAAAATTGGCATATCAACTTCAAGCAATGTATTCATTTTGGTTATCATCAGGTCAAAAGCTTCGTGAAAAACCGTCAGGAACAGCTTCTCTTTGCTTCGGAAATAATAGTACAACAATGCCTTATTGATTCCTGCTTCATCTGCTATTTCCTGCATACGGCTACCAAACATACCCTTTTTCTGAAAGATAATTCGGGCGGCATGCAGAATCTTCTTTTCGGTTGAATCTTTATTTACCACAGGATTAAACTATATGGTTTAACTAAATGGTTAAATGCAAAGAAAAAAAAATTATTTGGATGAAAAAAGGGGCTACTCAGCAGCTAAATTAGGCAAATTGGTGAGTAATAGCGGGATTTTTTATCTTCTTGTCAAATTTGAATTTTAAGCACTCTCAACTGCCCTTACCAATCTTACATTTGATGCTATTGTCGAATTACAGTACTTTTATCGAATAAATAAAGATTATGAGTCGATTTGGATTTTTGAGAAATATTTTTGTCTCTTTTCCTGCTGTCTTTTCTTTAATTCTTCTTCCATTTGTTGTCTTTACCCAAAATGAAACTGCTTGTCTGGTGATAAATGGAAAATATGAATTAACCGATACACCGATAGATATAGCTATTGTGTCTGTCTATTCAAATGATAGAATTATTCAAATATATGAGACAAAAAAAAATGGCGAATTTGTCTTAACGTTGCCTTTTCAACAGGATTTTCAAATTAGAATAGATAAACCCGGCTTGCTCAGTTTGTTTATAAATTTATCTACATATATGCCTCAAAGCAAGGCTATTAAAACCATAATGTTCACCTTGGAAAATATAAAAGCAATAGTAAGTTCAGAGATACAGGATATTAATAAGATTGAACTAATCCCTTATACTTATATTGCCTACGATGTCTCCAAAGGTAATTTTACTGAAAACTCTGAACAGATTGAACTGTTCAAACAATCAATTATTAATGCTACAATAGATAATTCATCAGAAAATTAACACGTGAACAGTAAAGATATTATTGTATGGACTCTCACACTTTGCACAAGTATATTTTCCCTTCCCGATTCTTTCGGTCAAAGGTTTAATATTCACGTGTATTCATTGGCAGAGGGAATGCCTCAATCTCAGGTGTTATCAATGATACAAGACAGCAGAGGATATATGTGGTTTGGGACTTATGGTGGAGGATTATGCAGGTTTGATGGTTTGGAATTCCAATATTACACTACTTTAAATGGCTTGCCGAACAACAGCGTATGGTGTATATATGAAGATAGTAAAACAAATTTGTGGATTGGAACTGGAGAAGGAGCAGCAATATATAATGGATATTCTTTTACAGTTTTTAATAATGAAAATGGATTCGTTAATAGTCAAGTGAATTCAATTATTGAGGATATTGATGGTAGTATATTGTTTGCTACAACTAAAGGGTTGTATCGATATAAAAACTCAGTATTCAAAGAAATTCATAGTTTAGCTGAGGAATCTGTTTTTACTCTTTTTCTTGACAACAATAATCGCATCTGGACAGGCTCTGCCGATAGCGGAATTACTATATTTGATAAGACGCATTTAAATCATTTTAACATAAGCAATGGGTTGACGAACAATTCTGTAAATAATATATGGCAGGATCAGGACGGAACAATATTCGTCTGTACTGAAAAAGGGATCTCCACATTAAAAAAATACAAAATCCAGGCAACGATATTTCCTGAGGTTATTCAGTCAAACAATGTTACATCCATAATAAAAGACGATGATAACAATTATTGGATATCAACATTTGCTTCAGGGGTCTATAAATTTGATGGCACAAATTATTTTCATATAACTGAAAATGAGGGTTTAAGCAGCAATATGATATACAAATGCCTACAGGATAATTCCGGTTGTATCTGGATAAGCACAGATGGTGGAGGGGTATGTGAATACACAGATGATATATTTTTACATTACAACAAAAGCCAAGGATTAAGCAGCGACATTGTAATGTCAATAATAGAAACCAATGACGGAGCAATGTGGTTTGGAACCGATGGGGGAGGATTGAATAAACTACAGAATAATTCAATAGTGGATTTTACCAATGAAATGCATTTTTCATCAAAAAGAGTTTTGTCTCTCTTAGAAGATAAAAATTATAATATTTGGATTGGAACAGATGGGTCTGGTATTTTTTTATATAACAAGAAAGTGTTTAAACGGCCCTTCCCTAATCTTAAAAGTAATACTATCCATGCTATTCATGAATCTCAGGATGGCACATTATGGTTTGGTACCGAAAATGGTATTTACAGTACTAAAGACGGGAGTCTTAGTTTAATTAAAGGCGATGTTAAAGGATTGGATGAAACATGTTGGACTATCACACAAGATCAGGATGCTGTTCTGTGGTTTGGTACTGATTATGGTATTTTAAAATACAAAAATGGCCAATTCGTTAACTATAATAAAACCGATGGATTGTCTTCAAATGCAGTTATTTGCCTGGTAACCGATACTCTTGGAAATTTATGGATAGGAACTGATAACGGGATTAGTCGTTTTGATGGGAAATCATTTATACGTTATAATATACAAGATGGGCTTGCCTCCGGCAACATTTATCTAATGACCTTAGATAATATGGGCAACCTGATACTTGGATCAGATAAAGGTTTGGACAAAATCACTTTTTCTGGTAAAGTCATTAAGAGAATCAAACATTACGGTTATAAGGAAGGTTTTACAGGGATAGAATGCAATGCCAATGCGGTTTGTAAAAAAAAAGATGGGAATATTTGGTTTGGGACCATTAAAGGTGTTACAAGATTTAATCCTAAAGAGGAACATCTCAATAAAGTTGCGCCAAGAATAACTATCAACAATTTACAATTGTATTATGAAAATCCGGATTGGAATGTTTACAGCGATTCTCTCACCCCATGGAATGGCCTTCCTGTAGGACTTCAATTGCCCTACAATAAAAATCACTTAACGTTTTCATTTAGTGCTAGTTCACTTAAAAGCCCGGATAAAGTGCGTTATCGTTTTATGCTTGAAGGATTTGATTCGGACTGGTCACCTGTTACGTTTAAAAAAGAAGTAACATACTCCAATCTCCCGTTTGGAAATTATGTGTTTAAAGTGTTGGCATGTAATGAAGATGGCGTTTGGACTAAATCTCCAACAACTTACAAATTTTTAATTAAAATGCCGTTCTGGAGATCTTGGTGGTTTATTACACTCACTGTTGTGATTTTACTATTGATATTATTTGGTATCAACAGACTTCATACATTAAACCTTCGTAAGGCAAAAAAGAAATTAGAAATCAAAGTAGCTCAACGCACCCAGGAATTAGAGGAGAAGAATATCAAGCTGGAAAATCTTTCCATCGTTGCACAGGAAACCGATCAAGGCGTTTTAATTGCCGATCAAAACGGCAGGATTCAATGGATGAACAACGGGCTTGAAAAAATGACAGGCTATTCATTTACAGAGTTTAAAGAAGTCTATGGATCCACTATACAGGAGATAAGCACATACTCCAAAATTAATGAAGTATTACAATACTTAAAAACAACCGGAGAATCTTTCCAATATGATTCTATGCACATTACCAAATCAGGTGAAAAACATTGGACGACCGGTACAATCACCCCTATAATAAATGAAATTGGAGAATTAACAAAAATAGTTTCTGTTTACACTAACATCACTGAAAAGAAAAAAGCCCAGGACCAGCTAAAGGAGAAGAATAATAATATAATGGATAGCATCAAGTATGCAAAAAAAATTCAGGAAGCAATTTTGCCAAATGAAGAAGTTCTTTATCAGGAAATGCCTGACTCATTTATTTTATATAAACCACGCGATATTGTAAGTGGTGACTTTTTTTGGTTTAACAAGGTGAATGACCATTTTGTCGTCTGTGCTGCTGATTGTACCGGACATGGCGTTCCCGGTGCATTAATGTCAATGATAGGTAACGATCTATTGCATTCAGTGGTCAGGGAGAAAGATATTACAGGACCACATTTAGCAATGCAACAACTTGATCTCAGGTTACAAAAAGTCTTACATCAAACCGGCTCTGAAACCGAAGCTAAAGATGGTATGGATCTGGCGATGTGTGCAATTAATCGAAAAAATAATAAGATGCAATATGCAGGTGCCCATCGGCCTATTTTACTCGTCAGAAATAATGAAGTAATTCAATATAACGCTTCGAAATACTCACTTGGGGGCTATAGCCGAAAACCTAAAGAGTTTAAAGAGCAAGTTATAAACTTGAATAAAGGTGATGTCGTTTATCTGTTTTCCGATGGTTACACAGACCAGTTTGGAGGAATAAAAGGAAAGAAGTTCCTACTAAAAAGGCTGAACGAACTTGTACTTGAATTGCAAAACACATCAATGCAGGAGCAAAAAGATATTCTCTGGAATAAATTGCTCGAGTGGAAAGGTGAAAACAGACAAGTTGACGATATTCTGTTGATGGGCTTTAGATATAATTGATCCCTTCTCTTATGTGTTTAAAATTTTTCTGCAATTCCAAAACACGAATAAAAATTTCCGCTCAAATGCTTTTGCCTTCACAACATTAGTTTTTTCAAAAATAATATTTTATTGTAATAATACTATTTGAAACCCCACAATTATGAATTAATCATACCATGAAGCTGGAAATTGCTACTTACAACGCGGAGATTAATTACTTCTTCAATTATCTGCCTCTATAACTTACACCTACTCCGATTTCCAGACCGGTAAAGTCTATTTTTGAATCGGGATAATCAATGATACCCTTCACCATGCCTTGAGTTGATGACCAACCTTGAAAAGTGCCTTGGAGTTTGATAGGTGAACTGCCATTAAAATAATTCCCTTTTAATGAGACGCTTATATGCTTATTGATTTTTACAATCATATCAGAACCAAAAAAATAACCATACCCGGGATTATTCTCAAAATGCACGTGTGAATTTACCAATTCTAATTCTTCCGATGCTCTGATTGCTCTGTCAAAATTTCCATAATTAATGTGGTTGGCAAAAGTATAATAAGCGAACCCTCCCCCACGCAGTAAAAATTCAATTCTGTTAACAGGTATATGCACATCTAACTCCAATGGTATTAATGGTGCAAAAAAAGGGCCTATTAATGGTTTGCTGTTATCCAGGGGCATGCCTTTGACAGACATGCCTGCCATTCTATATAATGTAATCCCTGTTGTAAGAGATAAATATTTTCCGAAATCATACCCGACATCACGAATTGAAAGCGGAGCGACAGGGTTTGAAAAATATCCGTTTTTTGGAATAAAATATGAAAAAGACATCCCAAACTCCTGAGAATGAGCAAGAATGGAATTGCTAATTATTATTAATACAAAACAAATCTTTTTTAACCTCATTACATTTTAGTTTTTAAATAATTTGTGTAAAGTAATAACAAAAAAAGACTCTACTTTTGCGAGGTTATTCTGTGTGTTTGCTTTATAATAATCAATGATGAACGGTAGAAGGGGTTTTCTTAAAAATCTAACTGCTTTTTTAGCAAGTAGTTTTATTTTAGGCAGTAAGTCTTTGGGTAATCAAAATGGTACCAGAAGAAAAATACTTTCTGACATCAAATCCAAACCTCTAGTTATTTCTACCTGGAAACATGGTCTTCAGGCAAATATAAAAGCATGGAACACTCTCGAGAGAAGGGGCAAGGCAATTGATGCGGTTCAATCAGGAGTTATGGAGATAGAATCTGATCCGACAAATAAAAGCGTTGGCATTGGAGGGATGCCTGACAGAGACGGGATTGTGAGTTTAGATGCCTGCGTCATGGATGAAAAAAATCGATGTGGTTCCGTTGCTTTTCTGAAATCCATTGTGAATGCTGTAGCTGTGGCAAGGCAAGTGATGGAAAAAACACCACATGTAATGCTTGTTGGAGAGGGGGCATTTAAATTTGCACTTGAGGAAGGATTTAAAGAAACTGATCTGCTTACTCCGGAAGTGAAAAAACTATGGAAAGAATGGCTTAAAACATCTCATTACGAACCAATAATCAATATTGAAAATCACGACACTATAGGCATGCTTGCCCTGGACATGGCCGGAGATTTATCAGGGGCATGTACCACCAGTGGTCTTGCATATAAAATGCACGGGAGAGTGGGAGATTCTCCAATTATCGGTGCAGGATTATTTGTTGACAATGAGGTGGGGGCTGCCACTGCAACAGGTGTTGGGGAAGCGGTGATAAGGACTGCCGGAACACACACAATAGTTGAACTCATGAGACAAGGCCTCGCTCCAACAGATGCATGCAAAGTTGCTATTGAACGTATCGTTAACAAAATTGAGAATGCGCAAAACATTCAGGTGGGATACCTTGCATTAAACGCAAATGGAGATTATGGTGCATACAGCATTCATAAAGGATTTAATTATGCAGTAAAATCAAATGAAACGGAATCATTGTTTGATGCTGATTATTACTTCAAGAAATAAGTTGGTTAGCTTATTTCGTTCTCCTAGAATTTATATTGGTTTTTAAAATAGGGCTCCGCTATCTTTATAACCACCGTGAAGTCTCCGTTTGAGTCTTTGCTTATGCCAATTTCAACAGTGGGCCTCTTCTGAACATCTGCAAATTTATCCGAATTCCATTCAAAGTATATTTCTTTATAATCAACAAAATCTGCAGCGTATTTTTCTTGTTTTAAAAATCCATCAGGGATGGAGGCAGAAACTACATCGCCAATTTGCTTCCATATCCTTTTTGCATTTTCTTTTGTTGAACCGCAAAAATACGTTGCATTAAACATAGATACTTCTATGCCGGAATCATAAACAATATTCGTACTTTTTGCCCCCGGTAGTTTCTGTGCTGTTCCCAAAATTCTCATCTTTTTTCCATGTTGTTCCCTCTCCACCCCATCTCCCACTCTAATTGCATCCAAACCCTTAACACATTGCCGGAAGATGTTTTGAAATTCTTCTTTAAAGAATTGTTTGTCAATGTGAACATCCGGGTTTTTTACCTTCTCCGCCATTTGAAAATCCGTGCAAGTTTGCCGGATAGCCTTGTTCCAGTCTAACCTGTACCCATCCCATTTATCAGAATATGCCGAACTTTTCAGATAACTTTCAAATTCTATTAACAATTTGCTGTATTCTTCCCAATTCACTACCTCCTGTCCCGATTTAATCCATTTGTTTCGTTCAGACAACCATTCTGAACTGAACACCTTTTCTTTCTTTGTTGACTCTTCTAACCTGATCAGAAGATCACAAAGTTGTTTCGGTTTGATTGCATTGCGAACATCATCTTCCCATTTTCCCCGTACTTCTTTCCATGTTTTTTGAAACAATTTTGGGGCGATTGCTTCATCTAATTCTAATGTAAGATCGGAAAAATCTGCAGCGATTTCATTATCTGTTTTCTGAGCAAATGAAAAACTCATTAAAGCGACTGCGATTAGCAGTAATAAATATTTTCTCATAGCATTCAAATTTTTGAGATTACTAAAATACAAATCAAATTTAAATTTGATTTGTTCA
>CAZUDW010000002.1:5832-18030 GCA_964619305.1 uncultured Flavobacteriales bacterium | reverse complement strand
ATTCAAATTTTTGAGATTACTAAAATACAAATCAAATTTAAATTTGATTTGTTCAAAATCCTTTATTGAAAAATCCGATCCGAGAGCATACAACGGGAGAAAAAGGAATTTTGTATTTTTTTGTTTAAAAGGATAACAAATAATGGTTTATGAAAACATTTTGGTTTGAATCAGTCATTCCGACAACCGCGTGAGTCATCAATGCAATCGCTTTATCTGGGTTTATTGAATTGCTGCTAATTCCCGAAGGCAGAATAAATTCCGGATGGATTTACTTGCAAAGTATTTTTGCTAATGATTGTGTGAAAGCACAGCAACTTTCGTCCCATCCGAACACAAAATATTTTCAATGATTATTAAAAATGAATTTTATGAATCCTGTTTATTGGAATTATAGTAGATCGTTTAAGAACAATATTTTCACTTCCTACCGACCAGATAGTTGTTTCAACAATTTTTATCCCATTCGCATCTTCGAATTCAATTTTCACTTTGTGTTTATCTAAATTCCCTATCCTTGCGGCAAGCCGCAGATCGTTTTTTCTTTTTATGATATCATCTTTCTTTTTCAGAACCTCTGATCTTGGAAAACATAGCTGAGGAATCTCCTCTTTCTCAATTTTAATGACCTTGGGCGATAGATCATTGGATTTAACTCCATTCTGTACATTCAGGTTGTGTTTATCAGAGTATTGCATACAATTTACTGTATTGAATTTTTATTGTTATTTTCAGAAAAAAATAATCCGACTAATAATTATTATCGTCAGGCAGAGTATTAATAACGCTTATAAAAGAAATTTGTTACGCTCCCGTTTGTTTGTCTTGAAAAAAAGTAAGATAGCCTGCAATAACAAGCCAGGTTTATCATAATGCACCCAGTGACCCGAACCCGGGATATTTTGAAGATAACATTGTGTAAAATATTCCCTGATTACATCTATATCTGAATCCTGTATGTGTTGTGAAAGTTCTCCTTTAATAAAAAGGGTGGATTTAGTGTATTTGTGTTTAGTAACTGCCGCAGCTATTCCCTCAACATTATTGGATATAACATCCAGATTAAACCTCCAGTTGAATTGATTTAGTTTATCCCTATATAAACTTTTTAACAACCACTGACGTACGATATCACTTTGTAAATTCTTTGCTAATATTTCATCAGCTTCCGTTCTCGAAGTAATTTTATTAAGATTGACAGCTTTTAATGTATTAATTACCTCTGTGCTGTTTGTCCGTGATTGAGCCGGAGAAACGTCAATAATCACCAATTTATCTAATAACTCAGAATGGGTTTGCGCCAGACACATTGCAACCTTTCCTCCCATTGAATGTCCGATTAGCTTGATTTTTCTCAGTTGATGTTCTTTGTAAAATTCAATAATATCTTGTGCCATGGTATCGTAGCTGTGCTCATTGCTGTGAGGAGAACGACCATGATTTCTTAAATCCAGAATATAAACCGCATAATATTGAGATAAAGAACGTGCAAACGATTGCCAATTATCAAGCATACCAAAGAGACCATGTAAAATAATTACAGGTTCTCCTTTGCCCAATTGTTTATAATGAAGTCTCAATCCCGTTTAGTTGTCATGTTAAGGCATCAAGATATTTTATTATAGTCTGTTCCAAGCCGAAATATAAAGCATCTGAAATCAAGGCATGACCAATAGAAACTTCCAGCAACTGATGAATATTCTTTTTAAAATATTGCAGATTTTCCAAATTCAAATCATGTCCGGCATTGACACCCAGTCCTAAATCATCTGCTATCTTTGCAGCAATAATATATGACTGAATCGCTTTGCGTTTATCCGTTTTATACCTTGACGCATAATTTTCAGTATACAATTCTATTCTGTCGGTTCCTGTTTCAATCGCCCCCAAAATAAACCGTTCATCTGTATCAACAAACAAAGAAGTTCTTATATTTTTCTTTTTTAAAACAGCTATAATCTCTTTAAGGAGATTCTTATTTTTTACAGTATCCCAGCCTGCATTTGAAGTCAATACATCCGGAGCATCAGGCACTAAAGTAACTTGAGTTGGTGCAATATCACATACCAAATTGATAAACCTTTCACTTGGATAACCTTCAATATTAAATTCTTTGTAAATCACTTTCGACAAATCATAAACATCCTTGTACCGAATATGTCTTTCATCCGGTCTGGGATGAACAGTGATTCCCTGAACCCCAAACTCTTGTATTGCCTTAACTGCTTGTATAATATCAGGATCATTGCCTCCCCTGGCATTTCTTAAAGTTGCTATTTTATTGACGTTCACACTAAGGGATGTCATATTATTTGGATTTTGATTTGTAATATCGCGTCAAATTTAGCAGTTTTACCCATCTTTACACACAAATTAATAGGTTGCAATGCTTGCATATGAGTTATTATCGGATGATATCCCTCCATTGAAGTCAATGGAAACCACTGAAAAAGCGTTGGTATGGATGGACGAATTTAAAGTGTCTCACTTACCTTTGGTTGATGGAGTTAAGTTAATTGGAATTATCTCTGAATCCGATTTACTTGACATGGAAAATAAAGAAATTAAATTATCGGAAGTGGACTTGCCTTTGATCAACATCCATGCTTATGAAGATCAACATATTTTTGAAGTGGTAAAAATAGTCTCTGATCATCAATTAAGTGTTATTCCTGTCCTTTCTCGTGAAAACCAGTACATCGGGGCGATCTCCATAAAGCGTCTCATGGAAGTTATTGCCGAAATGCCTGTCGTTGAAGACCCAGGGGGCATTATTGTATTGGAATTGAACAAAATTGATTACGTATTGTCTCAAATTGCCAATATTGTAGAAAGCAATGAAGCGAAAATATTAGGCACATTTATTACATCTCATCCTGATTCCAATAAAATGCAACTTACAATTAAAGTCAACGTGTTAGATTTATCTTCGATATTGCAAACATTTGAACGCTATAATTATAATGTTATGGCATCTTTCCACCAAAAAAACCACTTGCATGATTTAAAAGATCGTTATGATTCCTTTATGAATTACCTGAACATGTGATGACCTTATGCGAATAATTTTAGTATGCCAATCAATAATTGCAATTTGGTTTTGTAATTTTAATTTCTCCTGCTTTGCACAAGAAAACAACCTGTCTCCTTCAAATTATTTTATTATTGACAGCATAATATTAGTTGGCAATAATATTACCAAGCCGAAAATTATTCTGAGGGAGTTGGAATTTAACGAAGGGGATACCGTAAATGTCAAAGATTTTGATAAACTATCAAAACTCTCTCAAGAAAATTTGATCAACACGTCACTTTTCAATTTTGTAAACTTAGACATGTCTACAAAAGATTCTGTTCATATTATATTGTCAATTTCTGTTATCGAGAGATGGTACACCTGGCCAATCCCTCTTCTTGAACTTGCAACACCAAATTTCAACACTTGGTGGGTAGATCAGGATCTGAACAAAATCAATTATGGATTTTACATTATTAAAGAGAATTTCAGAGGAAGAAAAGAATCTTTAAAATTTCGGTTTCGATTTGGTTATGACCAGCAAATAGCAATGCAATATAATATTCCGTTTATAAACAAAATGCAATCTGCGGGTCTTGAGTTCACGGCCGGATATTCATATAATCATGAAATACATTATGGTACCGTAGCCAATAAAATGATATTCTATAAATCCGATGATTCATTTGCAAGAAAGGAATTCTTCATCAGGACTTCAGGAATTTTTAGAAAAAAGCTCTATAACAAACAGAGTGTTAATTTGCAATATACCAGTTCAACAGTGTTGGATACCATAATTAAATTGGCTCCTGATTATTTTAACAAAGACAACAATAAGATTGCCTACATTTCATGTTCATGGGCATTTATAAGAGATAAAAGAGACTATATCTATTATCCGTTAAGCGGAAGCATGTTTTATTTAAAGATGACAAAGGAAGGAATTGCATTAATTGATAAGACAGGTATAGATCTGCTATATGCTTATTCAGAATTTCATCAACACTTTAAAATCGAAGATAGGCTTTATTTCGCATACGGCATCAACGGAAAACTGAATTTTTTAGATAAACCTCCATATTATTTTCAAAAAGGATTAGGATATGTTAACTTTGTCAGAGGCTATGAATACTATGTTATTGATGGTCAATCATATGCTTTGTTGAAATCGAACTTTAAATTTGCAATAATTAAGGATAAAACTGGGGAAATCAGTTTTATCAAAACTGATAAGTTCAGAAAATACCACTATTCAATTTTTTTAAATTTATTTGCTGATGCAGGATATGTTGTTGACGATTTATATGGATCAGTAAACAACATGTCAAATGCATTACAAATTGGTTCTGGTGTGGGTATTGATTTCCTCACTTATTATGACATGATATTAAGATTGGAATTCTCAGTAAATAAATATGGGGAAAACGGATTATACATCCATTTTGAAAAACCCATTTAAAAAAATTATAGATGAAAGTAGCCATATACGGAAATATCTTTGTTGAAAAGTACATCCCTTATATCCAGAAATTGTTTGATGCACTTTTTAAATCTGGGTTTCATATTGAAATTTATACCCCCTTTTATGAATTTCTTAATCAGAAGATAACATTTAAGGACGATGTAAATACTTTTTCTTTTTTTAAAGATTTAAAAGGGCCTATTGATTTTGTATTCAGTATTGGTGGTGACGGAACATTCCTGAAATCAACAAGATTTGTGTGTGATTCAGGAACACCTATTATCGGGATAAATACAGGTAGGCTTGGATTTCTTTCCGGAATTACAATTGATGAAATCGATTCCGCCATAAAAGCATTGAAAAGCAACAAATACACTCTTGACAAACGTATTTTACTTCGATTTGATACAGAAAATAATCCTTTTGGTAATAACAATTTTGCGTTGAACGAGATTGCTATTACAAAACAGGATACTACATCCATGATTAATATTCATACTTATATAAATAATGAGTTCCTTAATTCTTATTGGGCTGATGGACTTATTGTATCAACTGCAACAGGCTCAACCGCTTATTCCATGAGTTGTGGCGGCCCGATCGTGATGCCAAGAACAGGTGTTTTTATTATCACACCTGTTGCCCCTCACAACCTTAATGTTCGGCCAATCATCGTTCCTGACGATTCTGATATTAGGTTAACTGCTGAAACCAGATCAGATCAAGTACTGGTTGCATTAGATTCTATGTCAAAATCATTAAATCCGGATACTGAATTTATCATTCGAAAAAATCATTTCAATATCAATCTTGTCCGACTTGAAACACATAATTACTTAGGTACTATTCGAACCAAACTGAGCTGGGGAATCGATAAAAGAAATAAATAATCTCTTCTCTATTATATTTTTTCCTCCTATTGTAATTTTGCAACTCAAGGACGTTTTTCTGCACAAAACCACATAAATTATTTATATTTTAAATTTAATACTAATTTCGAAATTTCATGCGTTGTAGTATTATCTTTGCTCAATAATTAATTATACTAAAAAGATGATTAAAAATATCTGTTCGGTAATGATAGTGCTTTTTTCATTTGAGTCGTTTGCTCAAAAAGAAAATTTCCTGACTTACAATTCCGGAAACGGTTTTACAGTGCCTGTTGTTCCCAGTCATGAATTCGGTGTTTTCGCAGGAATAGCTTACTATATCGGTGAGTTGAATAGAGGTGGACATTTTAATCCTCATTTTTTACATCCCGCTGCCGGTTTAATATACAGATATAATTTAAATGGCCGTTACTCATTAAAATTTGCAGGCATTTATGGCAGAATATCAGGTGATGATGCAATGTCTTCCAATATATTTGAACAAGAAAGAAACCTGAATTTTGTTTCACCGCTGATAGAAGGATCCGGAGAAATAGAATTTAATTATTTCCATTTTAATCCAACAGATAATAAATCATACGTAACACCTTATGTTTTTACTGGTATTGCCGGATTCTGGTACAACCCATCCGATAAAGATGGTAATCAAATCTCTCCCGGGGATATTGAAGGGGTTAAGCCATCAAGAATACAGCCTTCTATTCCCTTCGGAACTGGTATCAAAGCTAAATTTTCACAAAGAATTTTGCTTTCGCTTGAGTGGGGTCTTAGAAAAACTTTCACTGATTATATTGATGATGTGAGCACAAGATATATTAATAGTAATATGCAAAGAGGCAATTCAAAAAACAAAGATTGGTATTCTTTTGCAGGGCTTTCTTTAACAATCAGAACAAGTAAAAATCCCGGAACCTGTCCAAGGAAACTTATAGGGAAATAAAACAACATATTGTCATAACAATAAAATCGCAATATTCATTACGTGATTTTAAAATATCTTTGACCCTTTTTAACATTTTAGATGATTAATCGTCATATTCAAAACTGCTTCGTTACTAAAAGGCATGGATGAAACAAATTTGATTAACAAGAAAAATATTCCCAATCATGTTGCTATAATAATGGATGGCAATGGCAGATGGGCGCTCAAGAATGGGAAACAACGCATTTTTGGTCACCGGAACGCAATGACTTCCGTACGGGAAACCGTTCAGGTTTGTACAGAAATAGGAGTTAAATACTTAACTTTATATGCCTTTTCTACGGAAAACTGGGAAAGACCAAAATATGAAGTCAATGCTTTGATGGAATTACTTGTAAGTGCTTTGAATAAAGAAATAGATGAATTAAATAACAATGATATAAAACTCACTGCAATAGGAGATTTAAATAATTTGCCTCCAGAATGTAAGAATGAATTGGAAAGAGCGAAAGAAAAAACAAATAATAACAAGAAAATGACACTCATTCTTGCAATAAGTTATAGCTCCAGGTGGGAAATAGTTTCAGCGTTAAAAAATCTTTGCTATAAAGTCAAAAATGATAAAATTAACCCTGACGAAATAACAGCAGAAATTGTAGAAAAGCATCTTACTACAGCTGGAATTCCTGATCCCGATTTATTGATTAGAACAAGTGGGGAATACAGAATAAGTAATTTTTTATTATGGCAACTGGCATACTCTGAGCTTTATTTTACAGATGTTCTTTGGCCGGATATAAGGAAAAAACACATTGTCGAAGCAATTCAAGATTACCAAAAAAGGGAAAGGCGCTTTGGAAAAACAACAAAACAGATAAATCAGTGAAATTGACAAATAAAATATCTGTATTATTACTGTTGGTAATATCATCGCTACAAGGGGTTGATGCACAAGTTTCTGTTGGTGACAAAATCAATATTGATTATTCCGCACCTGTTGAATATGACCTTGGTGGCATAACGGTAAGCGGAACAGAATATCTTGATCAAAGTGGCTTGATTACTCTCTCTGGTCTTACAGTTGGTCAGAAAATCACAATTCCAAGTGATGAAATATCAGATGTTATCAGGAAACTGTGGAAGCAAAACCTCTTTTCGGAAATAGCAATCTCATACACAAAAACTCATGGTTCAACTATTTTTCTAAACATTCACGTGAAAGAACACCCCAGACTTTCAAAGTTTAAATTTACAGGTGTAAGAAAGTCTGAGGCAGATAATTTACGTGAAAAGATTAATCTGTATCGTGAAAAAATTGTAACAGACAATTTGCTGATTTCGACAAAGAACACAGTACTTGATTACTTTATTGATAAAGGCTACTTAAATACTGAGGTTGATGTAAAAACTGTACCCGATAGTTTAGCAATGAATTATGTAATACTGCATATTAATATTCAAAAACACAGGCATGTTAAAATTAAAAAAATCACGATAGAAGGAAACGAGCAGATCAGTGATTCCAGAATTAAGAGGGCCATGAAAGATACTAAAGAAAAGAGCATCTTTAAACCTTTCGAAAAATTTGATTCATTGCTCGTTCATCTAACTATAAATTGTATGAAGAGTATCTTTATCCATGATACGATTGGACCAATTGCAAATTTACCTGACTTTATTAAAACCCACGTAAGGTTAAAAATATTTAAGTCTTCCAAATATATAGAGGAGAATTTTGAGACAGACAAGTTAAAGATTATCGCCAGATACAACCAACTTGGCTACAGAGATGCACAGATTACATGGGATACGTTGATCTTTTCTGATATTAAGTCTGTTAATTTAAAATTGAGGATCAATGAGGGACACAAATATTATTTCAGAAAAATAGCATGGGTTGGAAACACGAAACACTCGACACAAGAACTTTCTAATGTTTTAGGAATTGAAAAAGGGGATGTATATGATCAAAGTTTGCTTGAATCTCGTTTGTTTATGAACCCAAACAGTAAAGATGTGAGCTCAATATACATGGATGACGGTTATTTATTTTTTAACTTAACACCCATTGAAACCAAAGTTGAAAATGATTCTATAGATCTTGAAATGAGAATCTATGAAGGAAGGCAGGCAAGGATTAATAAAGTTACCATTATTGGCAACACTAAAACTAATGATAAGGTTATTCTTCGTGAAATAAGAACTAAACCTCAGGAGTTGTTCAGCAGATCAGACATTATCAGATCTCAAAGGGAATTGGCACAGTTAGGATTTTTTAATGCTGAAAAGCTAGGTGTCAATCCAAAACCTGATCCGGCCAATGGTACAGTTGACATTGAATATACCGTGGAAGAAAAGCCTTCGGATCAAATTGAACTTTCTGGCGGTTGGGGAGGAGGGCGAGTTGTAGGTACTTTAGGCTTGTCTTTTACTAATTTCTCAACACATAACTTTTTCAAAAAAAATGCCTGGCGTCCTTTGCCGTCAGGAGATGGACAACGCTTAAGTATCCGTGGACAATCTAACGGGTTGTATTATCAATCTTATAATATTTCTTTCACCGAACCATGGTTGGGAGGCAGAAAACCTAACTCATTCAGCATAACTGCATATAGATCGATCCAAACTAATGGCATTACAAAATATCTATCTGATTCTGTGGATGTTGATGGGAATAAAGTTCCGAATCCTTCAAGAGCAGACATTAAAATAACAGGTTTGTCACTCGGTCTTGGAAAAAGACTTACTTGGCCAGATGACTATTTTACATTGTATCTGGAAACAACGTACCAGCACTATATGATGAATAAATGGGCTTCATTTATTTTCCCAAATGGTGAATCTAACAACTTATTTGCTAAAATCTCATTATCCCGGAATTCGATTGACCAACCTATATATCCCCGTTTGGGATCACAGATCACTTTATCATTACAGGCTACAGCACCATATTCCCTTTTTAATTCTCTTGATTATAACGATCCTTTGCTTACACCTGATGACCGTTATAAATGGGCAGAATATCACAAATGGAAGGTTACTTCTTCATGGTTTACAAAGTTGGCAGGAAATTTGGTGTTAAACACGCGAATCGGTTTTGGATTTTTAGGAATGTATAACAAAAACGTTGGCCCATCACCATTTGAAAGATTTTATCTGGGAGGTAGTGGTCTCACAGGATATGCACTTGATGGCAGAGAAATAATAGCTTTAAGAGGGTATGATGACCAATCGATCTCATCAAGATCAGGAGCTTTAACTATAAGTAAATATACAATGGAATTGAGATATCCCTTCTCCCTGAATCCTTCTGCAACAATTTATGGATTGGGATTTGTTGAAGCAGGTAACACATGGAATAGTTCCAGTGCTTTTAATCCATTTACAGTTAAAAGGTCAGCAGGTTTAGGCATCAGGATTTTTCTGCCTATGTTTGGATTGCTGGGATTAGATTGGGGATATCGGTTTGATGATATACCAGCATATCCAAACATGCAAAGATCTCAAATTCATTTTACTATTGGCGCGAATCTTGGAGAATTATAATTTTGTTAATAATAATTTTAAATAATTGGAGGAATAAATATGAAACGTTATACAGCATTCATCATCATGGTGCTTACTGCTTATTTAGGTTACAGCCAAAAAATAGCATATGTAGATACCAAATATATATTAGATAATATCCCTGAATATAACCAGGCACAGAAAGACCTTAACGATTTGTCTATAAGATGGCAATCTCAGATTGAAGCGAAATACTCAGAGATTGATCAGCTTTATAAATCCTATCAGGCAGAACAGATCCTGCTCACAGAAGACATGAAGCAAAAACGAGAGGAAGAAATTATTAAAAAAGAAAAAGAAGCAAAAGACTACCAAAAATCCAAATTCGGTGTAGAAGGTGAGTTGTTTAAAAAAAGGCAGGAACTGGTTAAACCTATTCAAGATAAAGTTTATGCAGCTATTAAAGAAGTGGCAGATGCTGGAGGTTATGCGATTATCTTGGACAAATCTGAGCAATCTAATATCCTTTACGGAAACGAACGCTATGATAAAAGTGATGCCGTTTTAAAAAAATTAGGTTATTCTGTTGAAAGTAAATAGTTTTGCCTTTATAAAATTTAATCTGTTACTATGAAAAATATTGGATTTGTATTAATGATTTTGGTTTTGGCGGGATTCTCTGAAAATTCAAGTGCCCAGACAAAAGTCAAATTAGGGCATATTGATTCTCAGGCAATTCTTCTATTGATGCCAGAAAGAGCAGATGCTGAGAAAACACTACAGGAGTATGCAAAGCAACTTGAAGCTAAGTTAAATACCATGACAACTGAATATCAAACCAAAGTTGCTGACTATCAGGATAAAGTTGCTAAAGGGGAACTAACAGACCTGGTTAAAGAGACCACGGAAAAAGAAATTCTTGAATTGGAAAACAGGATACAAACATTCAGAAGCACTGCAAATGAATCCCTTTCCAAAAAAGAATCTGAATTGTTGCAACCAATGGTTGATAAAATCAATAAAGCAATAGAGGAAGTTGCCAAAACCAACGGTTATACATACATCTTTGATTCAGGTCTGGGAACAGGTTTGCTATATTCTCCAAGCGATGATGACATTGCCCCTCTGGTAAAAAAGAAATTAGCAATTCAATAATTGTTTTCAGTTCATGAGGTTCTGTTCATTGGATGTATGAAGCATGCATCTTTTCAGTGAAATTATATGAATAGGCATCATTTCAAACAACCGATTGGGATTTTTGATTCAGGGATTGGTGGTCTTACCATTATGAAGGAAATAATTAAAAAACTCCCTGAATATGACTATATTTATCTTGGCGATAATGCAAGAACCCCATATGGCACCCGATCTTTTGATGTTGTTTACCGATTTACATTACAGGCGGTAAAAGCGTTGTTCAGCGGAGGTTGTCATCTCATTATTATTGCCTGTAACACAGCTTCTGCAAAAGCACTACGGACAATACAACAAAAAGACCTGCCTCTTCTCAATCCAGATAAAAGAGTGCTTGGTGTAATCAGACCAACAACTGAAAGAATAGATCAGTTTACAAAGACAAACCATATTGGTATCTTAGGTACTTTGGGAACTGTTAATTCAAATTCATACGTAATTGAAATTGAAAAATTCCACCCCGGAATTCATGTAACACAGGAAGCGTGTCCTTTATGGGTGCCTTTAGTAGAAAACAATTTGTTTAATACTCCAGGTGGTGAGTATTTTATCAGGCATCATATTAAAAACATTTTAAAAAGAGATGATCTTATTGACACTTTACTATTGGCTTGTACACATTATCCTCTTCTGGCTGACAAGATCCGAAAGATTGTGCCAAAACATGTTCAAACATTAACACAAGGAGAAATTGTTGCTGAATCTCTTATGATATATTTAAAAAATCATCCTGAAATTGAAAAGAATTGTTCAAAAGAAGGTAACCGCCAATACTTCACAACAGAAAATCCTGAACTTTTCAATTCTAAAACAGGCAATTTTATGTCTCATCATATATCTGCAGAATTTTATAATCTACCTGATAATTGAATATCACTCGCATTCAATCACTTCGAATTATTGAAGGTAAGAAAAAACAAAAATTATTTCACTATGAAAAATTACTTGACTATTGTGGTGTTGCGCAAAGCAAAAGAAGAATTACAAAAGTAACACCCAATTTTAGAAATGCAGCTTAATGTTGCGCAACATTTGTTACTAATAAAGGCACTTTATTCAGTATTGAAATATCCATGAATTAATTTTTCCGCAATATTATGTTTTGTAATTCCTTATATTTTTCATATCTTCATCTTTAATTTTATTTTTTTTGTACCCATGCAACCATAATGGATAAGTTTTCATCTTCTATGTCAGAGTATGATAT
>CAZUDW010000002.1:0-5732 GCA_964619305.1 uncultured Flavobacteriales bacterium | reverse complement strand
GTACCCATGCAACCATAATGGATAAGTTTTCATCTTCTATGTCAGAGTATGATATGTCTAACGAGTTTTTAGTTAAAGGATGTAAAAAAAAAGATACTAAAGCTCAAAAGCAGTTGTACGATAAATATTCAAGTAAAATGATGGGAGTTTGTTTAAGATATTCTGATAATGTAGAAGAAGCTGAAGATGTTTTACAAAACGGATTCATTAAAGTTTTTGAAAGCATTAACAAGTTCAGAGGGGAAGGTTCTTTAGAAGGATGGATAAGGAAAATAATGGTTAATTCGGCTCTGGATAATATCAGAAGAAAAAAGGCGAGAAAAACAAATTTACAGTTGGAAGAAGTTGAATACAAGTATGCGATTGAAGACACCATTACAGGTAAATTAGATTCAAAAGTATTACTTAAAATGATTAACACTCTTCCTGTAGGATTTAGAACGGTTTTTAATCTTTATGCGATTGAAGGATATACTCATAAAGAAATTGCACAACAACTTGGCATTTCGGAAAATACTTCAAAATCACAATATTCAAGAGCAAGATTGCATTTGCAAAAGATGATTAAACACGAAAATGTATTTGAATGAGGGGATCGTTTCATAATATCGATGAATTGTTCAAAGAAGGATTGTCTAACTTTGAACATCCTGTGGGTGATGATGTGTGGATTGGAATCCAAAAGTCACTGCAAAAACCGGTATTACAAACAGGACGAGCACCTCGAAGCAAGCCTGTTCTGAAAAACATTTTTATTTCACATGCTGGGATTACAATAATGTCTGTTATTGTAATTATCGGTAGTATATATCTATTCAATAACATTGAAAACACAATTGCAATTAAGAAGCAGCCTCCTCATGTTCATGCTGCTGGCAGTCAAAAACAATTAAATAAAAAGTCTGTGCCCAATCAACTTATCCATCAAAACACACAACCAGTTTCAAGAGAAAATAATGAATTAAAAGATTTGTCATTTAATGAAAAGCAAAAAACAGATGTTGATAATAAGCACGAGACCAAACATGAAAACACTCAGAAAATAATAGCTCAGAATATTGAACAACATGATAATAACATTACTGCGTTTGATTCATTACATGATTTTGTAAAAACTGAAAATCAAAATATTACAGAAGCCGAAGCTAAAAATTTTATTAAAATAACTTCTGAAAAACCCAGCGCTGTGATCGAAGCAAGTCCTAAAGCAGGATATGCTCCTTTATCAGTATCATTTTCAAACTTCGGATACGCAAAATCTGTTAGGTGGAATCTGGGCGATGAATCACAATCAAAAGAACTATCTCCTGTTCACACATATAATACACCTGGAAAGTATAAGATCACACTTATGGCTATTAATTCTATAGGTGAAACCGACATAGACACAATGACAATTGTAGTGATGGGCGGGTCTTCTATATCGTCTATTCCCAACATATTTTCACCAAATCAGGATGGATATAATGATCGATTTATTATACGATCAGAAATGCTGGAATCAATTTCAGTTTATATCTTTGACCGGGCAGGACATATAGTGTATAACTGGAACACAATTAATGGGTACTGGGATGGAAGAAAAAATACCGGGGAATTTGCACCCGAAGGAACTTATTATTATGTAATCAATGCCACCGGTAAAGATGGCAAACAATATGAAAGAAAAGGGGTTTTAACCCTTATACAGTAACTAAAACTAATGAAAATGAAAAAAATAGCACTTATTTCGATTTTAATTGGGCTCTTAGGATTTACTACGAGAACCGTTTTCGCCACTCATGTTACAGGTGCAGACATCACCTATCAATGTTTGGGAAACAATCAGTTTAAACTCAGGATCAACCTTTTCAGAGACTGTTCAGGTGTTTCTGCCCCGTCTGCTGCACAATTAAACATCGGTTTTTCTATCAACAGCAATTGTGGTTCTGTTACACCAAACTTTACTCTAATAAACCCCGGTGGAACGGAAATCTCACAGTTATGCCCGAATGATTTCCCAAATAGTACTTGTAATGGAGGTTGGTTGCCCGGTATGCAGATTTACATATATGAGATGACTACTACTTTAACACCTTGTGCCGATTGGACATTCAGTTATACATTATGCTGTCATAATGCTACAACAAACGTCTCCGGTCAGCCAACATCATATTTTGATGCTACAATGAATAGTGTTGAAGACGATTGCAACACCTCGCCTTTATATACTGCTCAACCGATTCCTTATTTCTGCTGGAACCAACCTGTTACGTTTAATTATGGAGTTGTTGAACCTGATGGGGATTCCATGACCTTTGATTTTATTTCATGCAGACAATCACAATTCTCTCCAGTGACCTACCAATTCCCTTATACTGCAAATCAGGCTATACAGGGAATCACTATTGACAACAACACCGGTCAAATTAGTTTTACTCCAAATGTCGTAGGTAATTTTATCGTAGTTGTTGGTTGTAATGAATATGATAAAAACACACTGGCTCTTTTAGGTACTACCATGAGAGAAATCCAATGTGTGGTTATTAACTGTAATAATCAGGTTCCAATTGATACTACCGGAACCATTGATTCGTTATACAGCGAATTAAATACTGCAACTCAATTATCCGATTATGAGCTTGAATTATGCCAGGGGGATAGCATTTGTTTTGATGTCATTATTTCAGATTATGATAATCTTGATATAGTAACATTGACTTCAAACGTATCAAATGCTTTGCCTGGTGCAACATTTAGCGCTACACCGGGTAATCCTGCTACTGCAACAATTTGTTGGCAAGCACCTACAAATAGTGGATTTTTTAATTCCTTCACAATTGTTGCCGATGATGGGGCATGTCCGGTTCCAGGAGTGCAAACATATGTTTATACAGTTAAAGTATTAACGAGTGTTAATGCCGGACCAGATGTAACCATTTGTCTCGGTGATACTGCTCAACTTTCCGTTAGCGGAGGAAGTCTTTTTGATTGGGATGCGATATCTGGTGACACAATCGTTAACGGGCAGAATTTTTCATGTGATACCTGCCAAAATCCGTCTGCCTCTCCTGATTCTACAACAGTATATGTAGTGACCACCAATTTGAGTGGTAATTGCAGTGATCATGACACAATTGTTGTCTTTGTTACTCAACCGGGTGATCCAACAATTGATGCACTGGATACTTTGTGTGAATATGATGCACCAATAACATTATCCGCTGCTGATACGGATGGAGTTTGGTCAAGTAATCACCCTGGTATCAATAACCCCAGTGACGGTATGTTTAATCCTCAGTTAAGTAGTGCGGGAAGTTATTGGATATATTATACTATTGATCATAACGGATGTATTTCGAGTGATTCAGCGCTGATTAAAATTAATCCTATCCCACCTGCTCCAACTGCTACTTCAACTGAATATTGTGAAAATGATATTGTGAATGATGTAACAGCAACAGGAACTGGTTCATTTACATGGTATGATAGTGAAGGGAATATTATTTGCACAGGGGCCGATCTAACCGGTTATGTTGCAACTATCAATGATACGGTTTATGTCACTCAAACGATAGATGGTTGTGAAAGTCCGGCATTCCCGCTCCCGATTTCGGTTCTTCCTGGACCAACTCCTGATTTTATTCCTAATCCTGATTTTGGGTATGCTCCTTTAAATGTTGCTTTTGAAAATCAATCAACTGGTCAGAATCCATTAACCTGGGATTGGGATATTGCAGGCTTATCTTCTTCAACAGATTCATCTACGGAATATACTTTTGATGCTCCTGGAACCTATGACATCACATTAATCGTCACAGATGGAAATGGATGTACTGACGAGATAACAAAACAAGTCATCGTTGATGGCTTAGATATATTATGGGTGCCAAACGTATTTTCCCCCAATAATGACGGCATTAACGATCTCTTCAGGCCTGATATGGGTTTGTTTGGTAGTGAAGGAATAGAGAACTTTCATGCCATTATATACAATCGTTGGGGAAGAAAAATATATGAATGGTCCAATCCTGATGAGGGATGGGACGGAGAGAAACATCCGGATGGCATCTATTATTATGTTATTACCGCAGTTGGGAAATTTACCGGTAATAATTACGAATTGAAGGGTTATGTAACAATGATTGGATCAGGAAGATAATTTGTCTCTTTCAATATAAAAAAAGCCACCTTTACGGTGGCTTTTTTATTTATTCTCACCCATTTTATAAACAATAATGGATTTTAATGCGTTTGCTGATCAAATCTCTTTTTCTACCGGTTTAAAGTTGCCAGGGAAAGAAGCTCAAGACCTGATGGCAGCCAGAAGTCGTCAAAGTAACCCGCAATATTATTATCCATCGAATAAGCCAAAAAGAAGCGCTGTTTTAATCCTTTTCTATCCTGTAAAAGAGTTACCTCATTTTGTGTTGATAAAAAGAAAAGAATATCCCGGAGTTCACAGTAAACAAATTAGTTTTCCCGGAGGCAAAATTGAGGAAGCAGATAAAGATTTAAAAGAAACAGCATTGCGCGAAGCAAAAGAAGAAATTGGGATTGACGTAAATAAAGTAAGAATTATCAGGGAATTGACGGATATTTATATTCCTCCAAGCAATTATATAGTACACCCTTTTCTTGGAATTTCCATGAAGAGACAAACATTCAAAAGAGATGAAAGAGAGGTGAGTCAAATAATTGAAGTCTCTTTAGAATATTTACTTGATGAACACAATATTTGTGAAACTTATTTCTATAATGATTTCAGGAAAATAAGAATAAAAGCACCCTGTTTCAACTTTTTTGAAAACAAAGTCTGGGGAGCCACAGCAATGATATTAAGCGAGCTCAAAGAGATTCTCTGCCAATCAATGCATTAAGTTTACATTTGCCCACTTTATAGATTTTGTACAATGCATAAGGATTCAAATATCCACGCACATAACCATGAAGGAAAAGCCAGGATTGTTGTAATTATCACAGCTTTGGTCATGTTGGCTGAGATTGTTATTGGTTTCTACTCCAATTCCATGGCTCTAATAGCTGATGGATGGCATATGGGGGCACATGTATTAGCAATCGGTATCACTTGGTTTGCTTATGCTTTCACCAGGAAAACTACCGCGAAAAAAAATCCTTCACAAAGTTCTGAAAAAGTTTTTGCTCTTGCCGGTTATACCAGCTCTGTTATACTTTTAATTATAGCGCTTATTATTACTGCCAAAGCCATTCAGCACTTTTATGATCCGGGGAATATTCATTTCAAAACTGCCTTGTATGTAGCTATAGTTGCTTTGATTGTAAATGGAGGCAGTGCTATGATCCTCTATCACAAAAAAGAACATCGGGACTACAATATATATGCCGCATATCTTCATGTTTTGGCTGATGTGATTACCAGCCTATCCGCTATTCTGGCGTTAAGCCTGGGGCTTTGGTTGAATATTACATGGTTTGATCCGTTAAGTGGATTGATAAGTTCTGTGATAATTGGAAAATGGGCCATCCAATTGTTAATCAGATCAGGAAACGAATTAGTAAAAGATCAATAAATCTCTGTGAATTAATTATTCAAAATTTCAGCATTCCGGAATTGCAAATTGTTTTAACTTTGTACCGTTATTAATTTTTACTGTTTTACCTTGTACCATTAATTTAAATTAGAATATTTCACTGTTTGATGCTAATTAAAAAAGACACTATGAAAATCTTTCTCATTTCAAAACGCTTGTTTTTATCAGCCGTTTTAACTG
>CAZUDW010000001.1:0-84783 GCA_964619305.1 uncultured Flavobacteriales bacterium | reverse complement strand
GAGAGCTCGTTAGTCATCAAAACAATTCTTTTAGTCATTGAAACAATTCTATCAGTCATCAACGCAACCGCAATAATAGCATTTCTTTTTAATAAAAACAAGAAAAAGGGTGCTTTTTTTGCCCTTTCGGAAAATATTATGCTTGATCGGGAAGGGTTAATTTAACCGGCTTTTTGTGTCATTTTTAATAAAAAAACTTTGGGCGACTTCATAATTAAACCGATAAGCCGCGAATCATTGAATATTTTGTATTTTAGCATAAAATTCACAATCATGAAAGCATTTTCTCTAATCATAAGTTGCTGTGGTCTGCTGCTTCCTTTTTCACTAAAATCACAACCACCGATAGAGTGGGAATATAATTATGGAGGTTCTCAATACGAGAGTGGAAACGGCATCATCCAGAATGCGGCTAAGGAATTTATCATGTGTTCCGTTGCTCATTCTTCAGACAATGATGTGTCGGGCAATCATGGCAATTCGGATTACTGGCTGGTTCGTCTCGATTCTGATGGGGTGATGCTCAATCAGAAGTGCATTGGCGGCAGCGGATATGATGATGGACGGTCTGTGATACCTGTCTCAACAGGGGGATATGTGTTTCTCGGTGCCGGAGGGTCGGGAGATGGTGATCAGAGCGGTAACTGGGGGAACTCTTATGATTACTGGATAGTGAAAACCGATGAATCTTTCAACATCATTTGGGAAACCAACCTTGGAGGCAATGATTTTGATGTGCCCTACGGTGTGACTGAGACCTATGACGGGGGTTTTGTTATTGCCGGCTTATCGCGTTCCTCTGATGGGAATGTGAGTGCAAATTATGGAGAGGAAGATTACTGGATTGTAAAAGTGGATTCGGCAGGCAACCTGCTTTGGGAGAAAAATTTTGGAGGGTCAGATTTTGATGAGGCAAGGGCAGTGATAGAGTTGGTAGATCATTCGTTGATTATTGCGGGTTTTTCCAGTTCATCCGATGGCGATGTTGTAACCCCAAAAGGAAACCAGGACTTCTGGGTGCTCCGTCTGAATGAGTTTGGAGCATTTGTCTGGGCTTTTAATTATGGCGGAGCTGCAACAGATATTGCCACAGCGCTTATTGAGGATATAACCGGAAATATTATGATACTTGGCGAAACAGGATCTGTTAACGGAGATGTGAGTTTCAATCATGGTTATTCGGATTTCTGGTTGATCCAGATAAATCCTGAAGGACTATTACTTTGGGAGAAGAGCTATGGAGGCACAAACCTGGAAGTGCCAACCAGCATCATGCAAACTTCTGACTCGGGTTTTGTTATGGCAGGCAGGAGCAAATCCAGTGACGGGGATGTGAGCAGCAACCAGGGTATGGAAGATTACTGGATAGTGAAAACCGATCATGATGGTAATTTAGAATGGGAAAAAGCAGTTGGAGGTTCGCTGAATGACGGTGCAGAATGTGTCATTCAAACTGCTGATACCGGCTATGCCGTTGTTGGGTACACAGAATCATCAAATGGCGATATTTCAGGAAATAATTATGGAATAAGCGATTCCTGGGTGGTGAAGTTACATGAGCCACCGGTGATAGGAATGAAGGATATATCAACGGATTATTTATACAAACTTTATCCGAATCCTGCTCACAATGAAATCTACTTAAACAGTTCCATTCAAAAGATTAAAATATTTGATCTTGCAGGGGCTCTCATTCTCAATGAACAAAACCTGAATAACAAGGTAGATATTACTGAATTTCAGAGCGGAACTTACATCGCTGAATTGTGCGGTCGAAATGGCCGCGTAAAGCGGGTTAAGCTGATAAAATATTAAGACTAATCCTAAATCAGTCTTTGTTCCACATCAAATTTGTTTTTCCTTTTTTCTATTTGTAATACTCCCCAATATTCTGACCATCGGTTTTTGAGTTACAATTATAGAAGTCTCCTTATGTTTATTTGGTGAGAGTTGTAAGTTTAATTATCGGGATGTTTTGATATGCTTGTTCAGCTGTTGTTTTAATATTTCATATTTGTTTTCTGTTATAACACGGATAAATTTAAGAAATCAGATTTAAAAACTTCTGAACAGATCCATGATGAGACAGGAAGAAACATTTTTATCAGCTGTTTTAAATTTTTTAAGCAGAGTGGCGCCTGTCTTTTGTCCGAGAAAAAATGCAAGAACCATAAAAACGTAGGTAAACCATGCAAATCCAAGATCTGAATAGATGCGCATTAAAATGATAATCGGTACAGGTAAGTGAATTGCCAGGAACCATTGAAAGGAAAACTTGCGTACATGTGCCCTCCAATACCCGAACGGTATGTTCAGGATATATACCAGCAGACTGATGACAAGCAGTTTGATCATTATAAGTTGTTATTAATTTTTTGCGAAATCAACGGGCAAAATAAAGATCAATGCTTACATATCTTCTCAGGGTCCGTGGTGAAACCGTTTTCCTGCGACATAAATTTTCCGCGTGCTGCAAGGAATTCTATCAACTCATCAGCATTCATGTTGTTTGCAGAACAGGTGAAAAACCGGCAGTCTTCACCGAATGTCTGAATGATTTCTTTGCGCAGCATTTCTTTTGTGTAAGTTTTCCCTGATCTTACCATCATATGCATGACTTCATGCCCGTGAACCATTTTAGTTATTTCTTTTTCCATTGTTTTAATTTGGAGATGACACAATATACGAAAATATTATTCAACCGGCTTTTTCATTTGAGTTGCATCATTTCCTGTTTGCAGAAATAAATGCTTCCACTTCGGGAATGCCGCCCTGCAATACAAGGTATCCGTTGTGGGGTTCTCTGTTGGTAATATCATTGGAAACAGGCGTGCTCATGATTCTTTTCACTTCTTCGATGTCTTCTGTTTGTCCAAGCGCCCATCCAAGTTTTACATAGGCAACTTCAGGCAGCATATTGCCCAGGGGGACAATGCCTATATCGAGCAGGTATCTCCCTGTATCATACACGTACATCTGTACAAAGCCCCATAATGTCTGCACTGTCATAAAAACAGGAATATTTAAAGAAGCAGCTTTTTTCAGGGCCGGGTACAGCAGCTTATTTACATGCCCGAGCCCGGTACCTGCTATCACTATCCCTTTATAACCTTTTTCGATGAGGGAATAAATGATGTCGGGTTTCATGTTTGGATAATAATATAAGAGGGAAATTTTTTCCTCGAAAACTGCCTTTGTTTGAACATGCTGATCTTTTCTCCGTTTATTGTAATCCTTGTGGAAACATTTTATATCATTTCTGCTCACCATGGCAATTGGGATATCGCTCAAGGTACGGAATGTGGATCGGTAACTGGAATGCATTTTGCGCACCCTTGTTCCCTGGTGCAGCAGTCCATATTCATCAGATGTGGGGCCAAACATGCAAACCATTACTTCAGCAATATCGCTTTCTGCTGCTGTTTTAACGCTGTGGATCAGGTTTAGGGCTGCATCAGAAGAGGGCCGGTCGCTTGAACGCTGAGAACCTACCAGCACAATAGGCACCGGGCTCTGCTGTACCATAAAAGACAGCGCAGCAGCAGTATGATGGAGGGTATCTGTTCCATGTCCTATCATAATGCCATGCACGCCCCTTTTTATTTCTTTTTTTATGGCTTTGGCAAGGACAATCCACTGATTAGGCCCCATATTTTCACTAAAAACGCCAAAGAGTTTTTCGGTTTCCATATTACAATAATCAGCCAGTTCGGGCACAGAGCCGTAAAGTTCACCCGGAGAAAAGGCCGGGATCACAGCGCCTGTGCGATAATCCAGTCTGCTGGCAATGGTGCCGCCTGTCCCAAGTAATTTCACCCTTGGTTTAGCCGGATCATAAGGAAATTCTTTCTCAGGAATTTTATAATGCGCCTCTTTTCTCAAACCCACTTTGATCAGAGTGATCTTGGAAGCGGCAATGCCAACATTGTAACCTGTGCTCATCTTAATTACAATATGAAGAGCATCCGAAGTTTCTGACCTTGGCAATACAATGCCTTTAAAACGACCTTCATTTGTGACGATCTCTACATTGCTCCATACTTTGGCTTTATATTGTTTAAGCACTTTAAGGGCTTTCCCCCTGTATCCTTTATACATTTCTTTATCCTGCCGCTCTTCGTTCATTTTTTCTCAATAAATTTATTTAATTCCGCTCCATTGAGTCTGCCTCTGAGTTTTTTCATAACCATACCTGATAAAAGATCATTTCTTTTATCAGGGTTGAAAAGTGTCATATTATCGAGTGCTTTTTCAGTTTTCCCGATGGTGTTATTTATGGTTTTTTCACTGCAATATGTCGGCAGCTCGGTTTCCTGATAAGCATTTTTTTTACAAATAACATACATTGCCTGCAAAATACCATCTTTTGGCAATTTCCCCTTTTCAAATAATGTAAAAATCCGGTTGAGGGTTCCTTCATTTAGTGCACTTGTCTCAAGCCCTGATTTCTTTAATCTTTTTGGAAATTGTATCAGGGCCACAGAACAGAGCATAGCCGGCAGCTTGCGTTTGAATATTAGTTCTTCAAACAGCCCAGCCAGTGGAGATAAGCAGAGCGGAATGATCACATCTTCAGGGATGTTTAATTTGCGGTATTTTTGTTCTCTTTTCCAGTAATCAAAGTTTGCAAGACGTTTTGCTTCTTTCAATTCTTTAACAGTGATGCGGTGTGGAGGAAGATCAGTATCCGGATACATGCGATCAGCTCCAGGAAGAATGCGTTCAAATCCATTGGTTCCGTCTTTCAATGATTGCCGCGTTTCAGAGGGAATTCCCATGCAGGCTTCTCTTGCCCTGATGGCAATTTCGCTGACAGCGGTTTCCACATCTTCTTTTGGTCCCCAGGTGATGACGCATGCATCTTTATTGCCTGCCCCTACTGCTTGTTTTATGTGCCGCCATTCAGGTGCACTTAAATTTCCTTTAATATTATCAGAATGAATGATGTTAGGCAGCTTGTCCAGGCAGGCAATCACTCGGATGCGGTCTTCTATTTCTTTAGCGAATTCAGTTCCAGTCTGGGTTTTCCATTTCAGCAGACCCGCAAAACCTTTTAAAACCACACAGCTTGCTTTTCCTTTGTTGCTGATGGCTTTTTTCAATGGCTGAAATGAGCATCCTGACAGTAGTTTAGTCAGATCTTTTTCCTCCCAACTGAAAGTTTTAGTTGAAATATTTCTTTTATGCAATTCGTCTTTGAGGCGCAGTAGGTTCCACTGTCTCATTGCTTCATTATATGCCAGGCGTGGAATGGTTTTAATGCTTGATACCCCTTTGATCTCAATACGAGTGCCTCCTCTTACGCTAACGTTTACATCTTCCCGTGAAGAACCCACACCGGTTCGAACAAGTCCTGTGCTGCGTGTTCCCCTTCGGATGCATTCACACACTTCAGCCAACTCTTGAGGCGTTTTCATCTGCGGGGCTGTTACGATCTCAATAAGAGGCATACCAAGGCGGTCTGTCTGCCAGGTTCGTTCATGTGCGGAATCTTCAATCTCCCTGCATGAATCTTCTTCGATGGAAATCTGTAAAATATCTATTTGCTTTTTCCCAAAAGGAAACTTAGCATTCAAACAGTAAATAGATGTGCGCTGAAATCCTGTGGGGATGCTGCCATCGAGATATTGCTTGCGGGCAATGTGTAATTCATCCACCATAATACCTTTGAATAATAACCCTATAGCTATCGCTTTTTGCAGAGCTTCAGGGTTGATCATAAAAGGAGGGGTGTCATCCATCTCGTAGGTGCAGACCGTATCGTGATGTATGCGGTATGTGATGTTTTTTTTTGTTTTGAACTCCATCAAAGCAGTGCCATCATATTCTCCCATCTCAGAAAGCGTTGGACGCATGTGGCGTAGAATTTCTGCATCATATTCAGGAGAATATTGCCCGGCAGAACAATGACAAAACAGCTTTTTGGCAGTAAGCAATTGTTGATGCACTTCCAAGCCAGATTTAAAACCGATTTTGGCATAATCCTTTTTGGTCATCCGGTCAAAATCTTTGAATTTATAATCCCGTTTCTCCATATTTGACTTCATACTACTGTTGGTAAATGAGGGGGCTAAAAGTAGAAAAATTTGAATGATACCGCTTGATAGTCTTTATTCAAAATAATTGATCTTTCTTAATGATGGATTCAATGTATTGGATTAAAAGGCATAATATTTGTTTTTTTGCCTAAAAAAAGCGATGAAACTAAACCTTTTTTTACTTGTCTTTTTTTCTTTTCTGTTGTCCAATTTTTCTTATGCTCAAAAGATATTTAAAGTGCAATATGAAAGTCAGGCAGACATCAAAGTTTATTCAACCGGTTATGAATCTCAATGCGATCTGAAGGTTTATGTCGTCAATTATGAATCACAGGCCTCTGATGACGGGAAATGGTATTTTGCGAAATATGAGAGCCAGGCCGATTTTAGAGTCTTTTTTGTCGATTATGAAAGCCAGGCAGATTTGAAGATATTCTTTGTTGATTACGAGAGCCAGGCCGGTTGGCGGAACAAGCAGAAATCTTATTTGCTAAAATAGAGGTATTTATCCTTGCTTAAGCCGTAGATTCACCTGTTGGAGAGATAATATAAGAAAACAACAGCAAATAGCTTAAACTTTCAATAAGTAATCTTTTATTTCTTCACATGCTACTTCGCTCGCAAAAACCTGTGATACATCTTATCAGGATGGTTTAGGTTATTATGAAAGCACCAAAGATGCTTCATCAAATTTCTTTATTGAAAATTCGCTACCTATGACGCATAAAAGCAACTTCTCAAACGGGATCATCACGATTCAGAGATGTTATGTTCCAGAATTCACATCTTATTCGGAAGGTATTAGAGTAGCTGTAAGCGAATAGAGTACATACCAAAAAAAATATTACAATTATAAAAGAAGTTTATTATTACCTTGATTCAGGAACTGATTTTATGGAAATATCCGTTTTATAATAGAGGCACTAAGGTTTCCGAGAATATACTAATTCCATCCATTGTATATCATGAACACAATTTGGATTTGCAACTTTTTTCGTGATGCTTCATCTTTGCATAAGTATTTGTATGCCTGTTGATTATTTTGTTTTATGGAATACTGTATCAGCTTGCATCATTCAATCAAATTTATCTCAATATGAAAAAAAGACACTTTCTGCAAATCATAGTTGTGTGCATTCTGCTTCTTTCAGCGGGTTTTGCTATCAATCTCCATCCTTTCAACCCCCAAAAACCGCTGCTTATATTTCCCAAAGGGAGCACTTATAAAAAAGAATGGATCAAAGTGGATTCTTTGCTTAATAAGGGGTTGACAAAATCTGCCCTGGAGGTAGTGAACGGGATACTGGAGAAATCAAAAACTAATGGAAATAATGCACAAATTGTCAAGGCACTAATTTATCGTATCAAACTCAATTCCTATTTGGAAGAAGATAATTATGTTAACTCCATATATGAATTACAACAGGAAGCGGATCATGCTCGGTTCCCGGTGAAGCAGGTGCTATATTCTATCACTGCTGAAATATACTGGCGTTATTTCGAGAACAACCGCTGGAAATTCTATGACCGTACGCAGACTGTGAATTTTAAAAGAGAAGACATCAGGACCTGGGATCTGAAAAGTCTGCTGAGTATGGTTGTAAAAAACTACAATCTCTCACTGCAAAGTACAGACAGTTTACAGCATACACCCATCAGTACTTTTGATGAGGTGTTGATCAAATATGAAGACAGCAGAAATTTCAGGCCTACATTATACGATTTTCTTGCACATCGTGCAGTGGATTTTTTTATGAACACAGAGCCGGAGGTGGATCAACCTACTAATCGTTATGAAGTGGCAGACAACAGGTTTTTCGGAGATGCAGATGAATTCGAATCAATAGTACTTTCCAGCAAAGATAGCTTGTCCATGTCTTATCACGCTGCGGAGATACTGCAACAACTCACTGCTTTTCATCTCAATGATGTGGATCCGGCAGCACTGATAGATGTCGAAATCAAACGTCTGGGGTTTGCCAGTAGCAAATCGATATCAGAACTAAAAGACAGTTTATATATGGATGCTCTTAAACACCTGATGGAAAAATACAAAGATTATCCGGGCTCTGCAGATGCAGCTTATTATCTGGCTACTGCCTATGATGAAAATGCCAACAAATACAACCCACCGTTTAATGAAGAGCATAAGTGGGACAGGAAGAAGGCACTCGAGATATGCAAACAAGCAATCAAAGAATACCCTGATTCACATGGAAGTGATAACTGCAAATACCTGGTGGATAGGATAAAGACCAAAGATATGAAATTCGATCTTGGAAATGTGCAGGTGCCAGGCAAACCTTTCCTTACATTGTTGAGCTACCGCAACATAGGTAAAGTCTATTACCGTATTGCCAAAGCTGATTTTGAAACATTCAGAAAAAACAGGTTGAAAAAATATGATGATGAATGGATAGAATATCTAAGGAGCCTGAAAGTTGTGAAGGAATGGGAAGGAGAACTTGAGAATGAAGGGGATTTTCAGCAACATAAGATAGAGCTTGCAAATCCTGCAACCGATAAAGGGTTTTATGTGCTGCTAGCAGGAAGCGATTCTGAATTTAGTTACAAGGGGAATGCAGTTGCATATAAATCATTCTGGAGCTCTGACATAAGTTATTTTATCAGGAATATGAATGATGGAACTTATGAGGTCAGAACATTGAACAGGACAACTGGAGAACCCATGGAAGGAGTTACGGCTAAATTGTATTATGAAAAATACAACTATGCTCTTAGGGCGTATGATTGGAAAAAATACGGAACGTACATCACTAACCAGGATGGGTATTTCAAAATTCCTGCTACCAAGAACTATCGCAACTTTTATATAGAATTCACAAAGGAAGATGATGAACTCAACACAGAAGACACCTATTATCAATATAGTTACTCACCCTATGATAGAGTAAGGATTAATACGCATTTCTTTACAGATCGAGCTATTTACAGACCTGGTCAAATAATATATTTTAAGGGAATTGTGATAGAAACAGATGGAGAGAAACACAGTATTAAAACGAATTATAAGTCAACGGTGGTAATGTATGATGTGAACTACCAAAAGGTAGGAGAACTCCAGCTTACTACAAATGAGTATGGCACCTTCAGCGGTACTTTTACTGCCCCAACATCTTCTCTTAACGGTCAAATGCATATAACCAATAACTATGGAAGCGTTTATTTCAGGGTAGAAGAATATAAAAGGCCAAAGTTTGAAATTAAATTTAATCCGGTAGTCGGAAGCTTTAAGCTTGATGATAGCGTGAAAGTTGAGGGAAATGCAATAGCATATGCAGGTGCTGTTGTAGATGGAGCAAAAGTTCGATATCATGTTGTAAGGAATGCATCATTTCCTTTCTGGGGCTACTGGAGAGGTTGGTATCCTACTTCTCCCCAGATGGAAATTGCACATGGAGTAATCACTACAAATGAGAAAGGAGCATTTAATATATCTTTTAAAGCCGTTCCAGATAAAAGTATTAATAGACGTTATAAGCCTCAGTACACTTACACCATAACAGCAGATGTTACAGACATTAACGGGGAGACTCATAGTGCTCAACAAGTAGTTGTAGTGGGTTATAATGCTTTAAACATAAGTGTTAATGTACCTGATCAGATAGAACAAAACGGACAGGATTCATTCAAGTTAAAAACATTCAACTTAATGGGTGTGGAAGAGCCTGCATCCGGAAGACTGATCTTTTATCATCTGGAAGCACCCAAACAAGTATACAGGAAAAGGGACTGGGAAAGACCGGACAAATTCAGCATGACTAAAGCTGAACATAGTGCTAAGTTCCCAAATGATGTATATGATAATGAAAATAATGTCAGCACCTGGAAACCTGACTTGAAAGTGTATGATAAGCCCTTTGATACCAAAAAAAGTGATGATCTTGTCCTCCATAAATTGCCAGAATGGAAACCTGGCTATTATAAAATGGAAGCAACTTGTAAAGATAAATACGGAGAAGAGGTTAAAATGATTAGATATATCAGGATTTATTCTTCATTAAAAAAGGAAATGCCTGTTGGAGATGCTGTTTGGTTTGTTCCTTTGAAAAAAGAAGCTGAACCAGAAGAGAATGTAGAGTTTATGATTGGGTCGGCAGATAAAGATGTATATATATTATATGAGATTGAACTGAAAAACAAAATCATACAGAGGCGATGGATCAATCTGAATGAGGAGCAGAGGCGTATCAGCATCCCCGTGAAGGAAGAGTACAGGGGAAATTTTGCAATCCATCTTGCGGTGGTTAAGAATAACAGACCATATACTTTTGGACAGATCATCATCGTTCCTTACAGCAATAAAAAGCTGGATATAGAGTTTGAAACTTTCCGCAATAAACTCTATCCCGGCCAGGATGAAGAATGGAAAGTAAAGATAAAAGGTCCGAAAGGTGAAAAAGTAGCATCTGAAATGCTTGCTGCCCTTTATGATGCATCACTTGACGCAATTATACCGAATATGTGGAATTTTAATGTTTTTCAATCGTTCTATTCATCGCTTTACTGGCAATCAAGAAATGCTTTTGGCGTCAGGCAATCTGCACTTTATTCGGAAGGCTGGAATAATTATTACAGTGGTTCCGGGAGATATTACGATTATCTCAATTGGTTTGGATATGATTTTTATGGATATGGTGATCGGCTCTATCGTTATGCAAAAAAGTCTGCAAAGGGGGGGGCGATATTAGATGAGGATGAAGAAGTTGGATTATTAGGAGAAAGCAGTGTGAATAAGCCAGCTTCTGAAGCAAGAGGTAGAGGTAATATAGAACTGAAGAAAATGGATAAATCCGGGGAGAAGGATACGAATCGGCAAACTCAGACAATAACTGGTGCAGATAAAACTAAAGACGAAAGGGATAGCGGGGGGCAAACAGGTAATAGAGATCAACTCGGAATAATCAAAGCCAGGAGTAATTTTAATGAAACAGCATTTTTCTATCCCCACCTTACAACAGATGAGGATGGCAATGTGACGATAAAGTTCACTATTCCTGAAGCACTAACCCGTTGGAAATTTATGGGGCTAGCACATACAAAAGATCTTAAATCAGCCATGTTATATGAGGAAACTGTTACTCAAAAAGACCTGATGATCACACCCAATGTTCCGCGCTTTTTCAGGGAAAATGACCAAATGACTTTCACTGCCAAAATATCAAATCTGACTGAAAAGGAGATGAAAGGCAATGCTAGGCTAAGTTTTTTTGATGCGTTTACAATGAAGCCAATAGATAAATCCTTTATGAGTGAAAAAAAATCAGATCAGGTTTTTACTGCAAAAAAAGGTCAAAGTGCTTTAGTTCAATGGAATATCAGAATACCTGAAGGAATAGGGGCAGTTGTGTATAAGGTGGTTGCTAAATCGGGTAAGTTCAGCGATGGTGAAGAATCTGCTATACCTGTATTAACAAATCGTATGCTTGTAACTGAGTCTATGCCAATGCCAATCAGGGGTAATGAGACTAAAACATTTACATTCAGAAAGCTGCTGAGTTCAGGGAAGTCTTCTTCCTTAAAAAATCATAAACTAACACTTGAATTCACATCAAATCCGGCATGGTATGCAATTCAGGCATTGCCATATTTGATGGAATATCCTTATGAGTGTTCTGAACAGACTTTTTCACGCTTTTATGCTAACAGTATTGCATCACATATCGCCAATTCTCATCCTAAAGTCAAATACGTTTTTGATTCATGGAAAATACAAAACCCGGAAGCCTTACTTTCTAATCTCGAGAAGAATCAGGAATTAAAATCACTTATGTTAGAGGAAACACCTTGGGTTTTAGATGCAAAAAATGAGACAGAGAGAAAAAAAAGGATAGGGTTGCTGTTTGATTTGAATAGGATGAGTAATGAGTTGGGTTCTGCATTGCTTAAACTGGAAAAAGCACAGGTTTCAAATGGGGGCTGGCCCTGGTTCCCAGGTATGCCGGAAAGTCGTTATATTACCCAACACATCGTTGCCGGTTTTGGGCACCTTGATCAACTTGGGGTAAAGGAAATAAGGGAGAGTCATCGTATATGGAATATGGTTAGCAAGGCAATACCTTATCTAGATAACAGGATAAGAGAAGATTATCAATGGCTGATAAGAAATAAGGTGAATCTTAATGACAATAATCTTGGATATACGCAAATTCAGTATTTATATGCAAGAAGTTTCTTTACAGATATATCAGTAAATGGCAGAAACAAAGAGGCGTTTAACTATTACATGGAACAGGCAAAAAAATATTGGCTTGAAAACAGCCGTTATATGCAGGGTATGCTTGCATTGGGCATCTACAGGTTTGGAGATAAAACAACACCCACCAATATTATCAACTCTTTGAGAGAGAATGCTATTTTCAATGAAGAAATGGGCATGTACTGGAAAGAAAATGTACCGGGGTATTATTGGTATCAAGCTCCTATTGAGATGCATTCTTTACTTATCGAAGCATTTAATGAGATTGCTGATGATAAGAAATCGGTAGAAGAAATGCGTATCTGGCTCTTAAAACAAAAGCAGACACAGGATTGGAAGACAACCAGAGCTACAGCCGATGCATGTTACGCTTTGTTAATATCAGGTACTGAATGGCTTGAAACGGAAAATCTTGTTCAAATAAAAATAGGCAATTTGCAAATTGATCCTAAAAAAATGGATGACATTAAAGTGGAAAACGGAACGGGTTATTTCAAAACATCCTGGAGTAAATCAGAAATCAAACCTGAAATGGGTAATGTGGTTGTGACAAAACCGGGAAAAGGAATAGCATGGGGAGCGATTTACTGGCAATATTTTGAACAGTTGGATAAAATCACATCTCATAAAACGCCATTACAACTTGAGAAGAAACTTTTTTTAGAAAAGATAACTGAAGGAGGGAAAGTGCTGAAACCTATAAATACTAATACTAAACTTCATCTAGGGGATAAAATAACCGTACGGATTGTTCTGCGCTCTGATCGGCATATGGAATATGTACATTTGAAAGATATGAGAGCTGCAGGATTTGAACCTGAGAATATTTTATCAAGATATAAATATCAGGATGGTTTAGGCTATTATGAAAGCTCCAAAGATGCATCAACAAATTTTTTCATAGAATATTTACCTAAAGGAACTTATGTGTTTGAATATTCACTGCGTGTTACGCATAAAGGGGACTTTTCTAACGGGATCAGCACGATTCAGTGTATGTATGCTCCAGAATTCACTTCTCATTCGGAAGGTATTAGAGTAATAGTAAGCGAATAGAGTCCTTTATTTATCAACTTCAATTGTTTTTGAAGTGGGAATTGTATCATCTGAACAGGTCGGGGAAAATGTGGTTTTGCTGATGTAAATTGATGTTATATCTTTGTTGTGTATCAGTGAACAGTGAAAATATTTTGAAATGAAAAAATTTTTAACACTTTTCTTCTTTCCTACTCTGTTTATTTTATCATGTAACAATGGAAATGATGATTCAGAGGATGGAAATAGCAAGTTGATTATTCCCCAGGAAATAAAGACTTATAACCCTTTAGATTTAAGTGAATGGGGATTGGATGTAATGTTATATGTTCCTGATTCTTCAGTTGGGTTACCACAAGTAAGTATCAATAATGCCAATGAAACTGAGGTAAAAGTTGGAGACTATTACCAGATAGCTATTTTAGAAGGTGGTGACCTTGAACTAAAAAAAGCGGATTTGAAAGAAGATTTATTGTTTAAATGTGCAATTGTGCAGGAAGACTCAACATCAATATTGTATTATGCTCAATTACCTGACGGTTCTAAAACATTTTATCACTTTTACGCAATAGTGAAAATAAATGATATCAATTATGAGTTGCATGATATTGAAACAGGTGAAGTAATGCCGGAAAAAGCTGCCTCACGAATGCTGACTGCTGCAAAATTTTTACAACCTAAGAAGGCAACTGAAGTTACAGAGAATAAAATCCAATAATTATAACTTTACGATTCGGATTACCAGAGGCTTTTTACCTGCTAACTCTAATTGTATAATATAAGTTCCGGCAACAATGCTGGTGAAAATTTCTCTGAGTGAAATAAAATTTGAGCCTTCAATACATTGACCAACATTGATTCTTTTTACCATTTGACCGAAAACATTATAAACATTCAAGTTTAGCTTGGCTGTATGTTCAAGATTAAAAAACAATACACTTTCTTCGCTGATGGGATTGGGATAAATCAAAATATGTGAAAGAAGTAAATCATTGTCATTCGAGGAAGTCCATGGATAACAGGTTCCGGGAATATTGGCATCAAGCCAGTTCAATCGATCACTGATCCAGGTTTTCATATAGTCAATTTCAGCTTGATAGCTTCCGCCCACAAAATTATTCGGCCAAACATAAGTGCTTAAAATAGGCCAACGTATGAAATTCCTTTGCTGAGATTCATCTAAATAAACGGTGGTGCTATCTATCCAATTCAACAAAGTATCTGTATATAACGGACCTTCTCTAAGTTCCTCCCATCTACATTTTAGCTTGTTCTGAAACGTTGTATCCTGCAATAAACGATCCCACCAAAAAGGTATCTGCCATCCATCATTACTGCAAACTGTGTTAAAGTCCAAAGCCCAACCATCGTTGGCATTTCCTCCACCGCAATAATTAGCATTTCCGAATGCAAGGTTAAAATCCCACAATGGGCCAACGTAAATTCTTGGATCCTTTGTATATTTATCTTTATAAAAAAAGGTACTTAAGCGATAACCATCTACATTTTTACTTACTTCATTAACAATTAAATAATCTATAAATGAATAGATATTAATGTAGGCCGGATATCCGGTGGTTTGATCATTATAATTTGGACTGCTTAAAACCGATTCATATTGTGTTATATAGTCACGAATATAGGATTTTTGAACTGGCAATAATGAATCAGGATCAGGGTCATGATACTGAATATATATTTTTTGATTGTTTGCTGCAGGAATAGGATCAAAAGGTGAATACCAACCACTGCCTCCCCCGGTCAGTTTATCGATTTTTAATAAATATCCACCTGTGAGTTCATATCCTGAAGTATCAATGTGAGTAAGTTTTGCGATGTCAACCCTTCCGGCATCTATTTTAATTTTTTCCATAAAGACATAAACACCCATATATTCATTGTTGAGAACCAACTCACATAATTTAGTTCTAGGTGCATAATGGCCCGTTTCCCATCCCAGTTTATATGCTAGTACATTTCTGATTAGTGCTTTATCGCTATATGGAGCATATAATATCCAGTCATGTTCTGAAGGCCATCCGAATATTGATACATTCACTTTTATACCAAGTGTGTCCCGTGTTTCCAGCCCATACTGTTTTTTAGGAAACATTTGCGAGGAAGATCCTCTTTTCTCAATAGCGATCTTCCCGTTATATTCATTAAAAGGATCGGTTAAATAATTCCTGTTGCCGGGGCCATTGTATATAATGCCCATATCAGCAGAGATTTTGGGTTCATCAGGAATAGGTACATTATTTGTGTTTATGACAACTATTGGCAAATTCGATGAGGTGAATGTTTGGGCAACAGCTATTGATGAGATTAAATGCCCAATAATAATAAATGTCAAATAATTTAATCTCATATACTTGGTCATGTAAGATATGAACTTCGTTTTATATAACAGAGTAAATCTTCTTTATCATCGCGTTAATGTAGAAACATAAAAATCATTAATCCAAATAAGATTTTCGGAAGATGAACAAATTTTTATTGTCCTTGTTGGGCAATGGTGCCTTTCGGTTTTTTAAAGTAAACTTCAGAAAAATCTCTGTAATTCATAGGATTGGTATAATAATTTTTAACGTTTGCGTGAATCAGTTTATAATTCTCATTATACCATAACACGATAATAGGTGCCTCGTCAAGCATCAGTTGTTCTGCCTGGATGAATAATTCATAACTCTCTTCTTGGTTTTGGGAGGCAGTTGCTCTGTCATACAAAGCATCAAAGTCTTCATTAACATAGCGGCAGGTATTCGGATAAGAAGGAACATCTGGAGAATCCGGAACGTTTTTCCCATAAAACAAATAAAGAAAAGTTTCCGGGCTCGGATAATCTGCAATCCATGCACTTCTGAAGATATCTGCATTACCCAACCTTTCATCTTCCAGCTTTTGGCTGAATGGTACAACTTCCAGATCAACATTAATATTCAAATTATCCATCAGTTGTTTTTGTACCTCAAAAGCAACACTTGTATTCTTATAGCCACCACTATTGAGCTCCAGTTTGATAGTTGGAAAATTCTTTCCGTTTGGATAACCTGCTTCAGCTAAAAGAATCTTAGCTTTATCCGGATCATAAGAGTATCCGTTAACTTTCATAATATCATATCCTGAAAAAGATGGTGGACAAATTCCTTGTTCCCCGGGCCCGTATGCTTCACCATTCAATACTTGATCAATAATCCTGTTTCTATCAATTGCATAGTTTATTGCTTTCCTTACACGAATATCTTTAAAATGTTCCTTCAGTAAATTAAATGTGTAATAATTGGTAGCCATTTCAGGCGTTCTTGCCAAAATATACTTCGGAGGGTTGCTTTGAAAATTTGCTATTTGTTCTTCGACAATCTCACGTATAGATTCAGAAGGCAAACCATTTACAACATGTAATTTCTTTTGTAAAAACATTTCCAGTTCCGATTTCTTTGAATCCATAATACTGATCATGATTGTATCAAGAAAAGGCAAACGATTACCAAGAGTGTCAGCCCCATGGTAGTTTTTATTACTTACCAGAATAACCGGATTATCATTAATTGATGTTCCTTTTGCTAGCATAAATGGGCCTGTTCCAACTACTGATTTATTGCCATATTTTTTAACTGCTTCCACTGGAATAATAGAAAGTGCAGGATGTGCTAAAATAAATGGGAAAGAAGGCCTTGGCTTAACCAGTGAGAGTTCAACAGTATAATCATCGATTACTTTAAGACCGCTTAAATCAAAATTTGGTTTACCGTTTGCACTTGCTTCATAATATTCATTTGCTCCTAACACACGATCTTTAAAACTTGAAGAAAAACTTAAATTATCATTGCTTTGAGTGCAAATACGTTCAAAAGAATATTTTACATCAGAAGCTGTTAATTCTCTCCCAATACCATCAGGAAAACAAGGGTCATCATGAAACTTAACTCCCTTTTTTAAATGAAAAGTATATTTCGTGCCAGTTGCATCGACATCCCAACTTTCTGCAAGACAGCCCTTAACGGATAAATCTCGAGGATCAAATTTTACAAGACATTCAAAAACTTGTTGTGCTACGTTTGCCTCATTTGCGGCAGTAATAGAAGGGGGATAAATATTGTGAATAATTTCTGTCTCACTCATTTTAAAAGTACCGCCATAGGCTCTTCCGCCTTTTGCTTTTAATTCAGGTTTATCATTATTGGAAATGTCTTCACTTGAAGGTGTGCATGACACGATCACCAAAACAAAAAATGTTAGTATGGTTGAGAGCCTCTTCATGATACAAATATTGTTTTTTCTATTGAATTTAGAAAATTAATAAATTCTAATCTTGCAATATTACAAAAATAATTATTACATCTTAGCTTTAATGTATTGACTATTTAAGATAAAAAAATCCATATAATTTTGATATGTGAAATAATGATTTTAATATTGCGGAATTAAAATTTCGCCAAAAACTGAATATAATCAGATGAACAGGCTTTTATGGACATTTATTGTCACCGCTATTATTGTTACCAAAGCGTTTGCTGGTACAATTATTTTAGAAGGCAATTATCAAGGTAAGAATTTGTATGTTCAAAATCCTTTTGCCGGATCTGGTGTTGGTTTCTGTACTTTTGAGGTCAGAGTCAATGGAGATGTAACTACAGATGAGATTAACTCAAGTGCTTTTGAAATTGATTTCACTCCTTTTCAATTAGAAATTGGAGCCAAAGTGGAAGTAATAATTAAGCATAAAGATGATTGTCGTCCCAAAGTGCTGAATCCGGAGGTGCTTAAGCCAAAAAGTACTTTTGAAGTAATTAGTATCGCTGTTAATAAAGAAGGAACATTAGAATGGAAAACTAAAGGAGAAACAGGTAAGCTTCCATATATTGTTGAGCAATTCAGATGGAATAAATGGATTAAAGTTGGCGAAATTGAAGGGAAAGGTGAAGCTGGTGAAAACAGCTACAATTTTAATATAACTCCACATTCTGGGGAAAATCAGTTCAGAGTGAAACAGATTGATTATACTGGAAAGCCAAGATATTCCCAGTCTGCCAGATATCGTTCAATGCAACCTGAAATTACATTTAATCCAATAAAAGCGACTAAAGACATCTTCTTCACGGCTGAAACAATGTTTGAAATTTATGACAGTTATGGGAATATTGTGAAAAAAGGATTTGCAGATAAAGTAGATGTATCCAACCTTAATAAGGGAGTATATTATTTAAACTATGATAATAAAACTGAAAAGTTTATTAAAAAATAATAAATAGAAATCGACCTCATTTTAAAATACTCTTTAGGGAGTATTTTTTTTGTCTTTACTTTTGCTTTATGAGCAATGTTGAACATATTGGGATTGCAGTAAGAGATATTGAGCACTCCTGCGTAATTTACGAGGCTTTATTATCAATGCCATTATATAAAACCGAGGAAATTTCTTCAGAAGGTGTTTTGACTGCATTTTTCCAGTCAGGTTCCTGTAAAATAGAATTACTTCAAGCAATTAACGAACAAAGTGCTATTCATAAATTTATTGAGAAAAATGGAGAGGGGCTCCATCATATAGCTATTAAAGTAGAAGATATATTTTCTGAAATTCAGAGATTATCTGATTCAGGATTCCAATTTATAAGTACTGAGCCGAGGAAAGGGGCCGACAATAAATTAGTTTGTTTTATTCATCCTAAGTCTACTAATGGCGTGCTATTCGAACTGTGCCAGGATTGCGAATAATAGATCAGATATATTATATTTCAATACGTTTGGCAGCTAAAACCTCACTAATATCCATCTTAATAGGTCGAAGTTTTGGTGTGGGATTCAGAAGGTTTCCTGATTTAATAAATGCCTGATATTCGCTTGAACTGGCAAAGAAATACTCTTTATTCCCATTTACAATATCTTCCCAAATAACACCAAACACCTCTTTGCCCGATTTTAATTTAAATCGACATGGTTTATTGTAATAATTTGAAAACTCAGTTGAACCCATATCTTAGTAAATTGGCAATGAAAATACGGTATTTCTACGGTTTCCAGTGTTAGTAGTTTTTCTTATTTTTCAACAAAATTTTAGTTCCTGTTGAAAACTTGAATTGAATAAAACAATCTTCCAGATGGATGTTGTTGAGATTGAAGTAGTTTAATGATCTGTTAGTATAATAATCTATCAGGGCAATTAGAAATTATTACCAAATGGATGGCTTTTATTTCTGAGTTGAAAACTACTTCCTAAATATACTTTACGAACTTGTTTGTCTTGAGCAAGTTCTTCAGCAGAACCTTGTTTAAGAATTTCTCCTTCAAATAATAAATATGCTCTGTCTGTTATCGAAAGGGTTTCCTGAACGTTATGGTCAGTTATAAGGATACCGATGTTCTTTTCTTTTAGCTTAGCAACTATAGATTGAATATCTTCAACTGCTATAGGGTCAACACCGGCAAATGGTTCATCCAGGAGGATAAATTTGGGATCAACAGCTAAGGAACGGGCAATTTCAGTTCTTCTCCTTTCTCCACCTGAGAGTAGATCCCCTCTATTATTTCTGACATGTTCAAGTCCCAACTCATCAATAAGTGATTCCAGTTTTAACTTCTGTTCATTTTTTGACAAAGATGTCATTTGCAGTACAGCCATGATGTTATTTTCAACACTTAATTTCCTAAAGACAGATGCTTCTTGTGGTAAATAGCCTATGCCCATCCTTGCCCTTTTATACATTGGTTCGTCTGTAATCTTTTTATCATCTAGATAAATGATTCCGGAGTTTGCTTTTATAATCCCAACTATCATATAAAAACAAGTCGTTTTACCTGCTCCGTTAGGCCCCAGTAATCCTACAATTTCTCCTTGTGATACAGTAATGGATACATTATTAACTACTTTTCTTGCTTTGTAGCTTTTGACCAGATTTTTTGCTATTAATTGCATGATATTTATCAGAATTGAAATACAAACATAGTACGTATTCCGAACTTGGTTATCCTTGGATTGTCAAGATAACTTAATCTCCATAGTGCATCTATCCTGAAAATCTTCAAAATATTTTCAATCCCTACCCCTGCTTCTATATATGGTTTAGATAAACCAGTAAGACCTTTTGGAAAGACCAGGATATCCCGGCTCTTTTCATTCAGATGACCATACACTGCTTTACCGCTCACCACTTCTCTCCACTTTAATTTGCGTAATAAGGGAATTTTATTTAAAAATAAACCATTGAATCTATGTGTTAAAGAGAAACTGACATATTCATCACTGATAAATTCATAATAATTCATAAGATTGAAAGCCATTTGATCATAATAATATGTTTCATTTCCATTATGTAAAGTCAGTAAAGGGAATGGAAGGTTTCCCCAAACCTTACCCGCCTCAATAGAGAATTCGCTATACCCTAATGGACTCAATTGAAGTTTATCGCTAATGTTCAATAATAAACGATGATAATCATAATCACTCTGAAAGACGTCTTTTAATCCAAGTGTATATTGTAATTGAATTATCGGGTATTTGGTGCCTAGGCTGGAGCGTTCAAATTCGTAAAAAACATATTTTTCTTTATAAGCAAAACGCATGTACAAACTGAGTTCTGTAGTTGTAATATCATTGATCTCTGTTAAACTGCCATCAGATGATTGATGTACAAATTCTAAGGTGTCTCCTACCGGCCAAATAGTACGATGCTTAAAAGTGAATATATTTGATAACCCCTGAAACCACTCTTTCTCATAATAACCACTATACTCCTCAAATCCGTTGAGCTCATAATTTGGGGATCTTCTGAAAATAGATGCAATGATATTGTCATGCCTCCAGGCATTGGAACTTTGACCAAGTTGCTCTATGTCGTTTTTATAAGAAGCACCAAGTGTCATTCTTGGTTTCTTTGATAGCATATAAATAAAATTACCTCCATACTTAAATTTATTATCTCTTGTTCCGTAAGCAAGATATAATTCGGGCATAATCCGTGTACTGAATTTATTGCTGGTACGTCCTCCGATTCTAAAGCGGTTTCCTTCTATCGGGTTGAAACTATATGCAGTAAAATATGGTCCTAATTCAAAATTTCCCCATTCCTTATATCCTGTTGTAAACATAAAAATAAGATCATAGTAGGTACGGAAAGCCGGTACTTGTTTAATTGTATCTACCATTGCATAAATATCCTTCTCCTGTTTTGTAAGATCTTCATATCTTGTAGAATCCCAGTATGCATCATCCATATCATTTGCACCATCTTTAACTATGATATTCTCGGCACCAAAATAAAATTCATCTTCTTTTGGTTCATTTATAATAAAATTCCTGTAATAGGTGGTTTTCCTTCCATATAATCCTATAGTATTATCGGTAAGTGTAAAATCTACAACCAATTTCTCTTTGGTAAGCATCCATACTTCTTTTTCAACTTGTTCATACTGTTGTTCTACGGAAAATTCATTTATGAAATTAATGTTAGCATCTTCTGATATAGTTGTTTCGATTTGTTTGATTGCATAAGTGGTATCATTGATCCACATATCTCCCATAAAGGTCAACTCATGTTTACGTTTGGGGAGAAATCGGATTTTATAGCACCAATTTTTGCCAAGGTAAGCACTGTCTAACAAATAATACCTGTATGAGAACAAACCAAAATCAGCAATTGGACTGATAAAACTTTTATGAAAAAAAGTCACGTAATTATTATAAATATTCATGTTCTGATACATGTCACCTAAAAACTGTGAGATGCTTTCGTTTGTCACACCTGACACTTTTGTAGCTTTAATAACCTCTTTTTGTGATTTTGGGTTTTTTCTGAAATAATAGTCTGAAATATTCTCAACCATAAATAATGGAAGAAAGTCTTTTGATTCTGTTGTATCAATATAATCGAAAACAAACTGAAAAGGTTTGAAAACTCTTTTATTTCTATATTCTTCTGTAATATTATTTAAATCAAATTCAATTTTATTGTAAGTTTCATATTGATATGCATTTAGTTTTTCCCGATTATTCACTTTTTTATTTGCAATTACCCTTCTCAATATTTTGTGTGCCGGGTTCTCTTCTTTTTTATCGGCCTTTACAACAAATTCATGCAATTCTATGCTGCTTTGTTCCATTGGAAAATCTATGACCTGGGTAACATCTTTTCTCACTTTCTTACTAAGTTTTTTGTACCCGACAAATGAGCATATCAATGAATCTGTAACATAGTAAGTCTCAATACGGTATTTGCCGTTTAAGTCTGTACTTGATCCGATTTTACTGTTTTTAAATACGACATTAACAAATGACAGAGGCTCTCCGGTTTCTTTATCATATACCTTCCCGGTGATAACGGTTTTTTGTGACACAACTGTTTTTGGCATAAGGATGGCACTAAGGATACAAATAATCCAGCATATATTATTCAGAGTAAATGGATGTGTTTGTTTAAATATCACTCTTTTATTCACTGACCTTGCGCAAAGATTATGATAAATCCTCAATATGGATGTTAAAAAGCCGGCAGATTAATGAGACAAGTATCTGTGTTTTTGTTTATAGAATGTATTTATATAAATTTACTGTATTTCTGATTATAAAACCAAATATTTCCTGAAAAATCCTTTCGTTAAGCACAAAAACCCTTTCTCCCGTCTCACCGTTGAATGCCCCCGTGGCACGGGAGAACTATTTTTATTGCTTCAGAAGACGCTGTGGCGGGGGTTTGTGCTCGCTTTTCTTATCAATCTATTGAAGATCATTTGCTTTCCTGTGATGGTTTATTATGGCTATATCTTAGAGCATAGCCATAAATAATTAATGGCACTTTGAAACCTCTGTGTAAAAACTTTGTGTATTCTACTGGTTAGAAAAAACAGAAACTTATGGATTTGCGTAACATCAGTTAATGATATTTATCCAAAAACCAAATTTATAGCAGATCAATTAGTCTTTAATCGTTTTTTCTCTTTTCTCATTACAGTTGCGGAAAGCCATATGCTAACTTCATATAATAACAACAATGGTAATCCAACAAGAATCTGACTGAATACATCAGGAGGTGTTATAATAGCAGAAACGATTAGAGCAACTACAATAGCATGTTTTCTGAATTTTTTTAGAAAAGTGGGCGAAATTAGCCCCCATTTACTCAGGAACACAACAAGTAAAGGTAGTTGAAAAATGATTGCACATGCCAAAGTGATCATAGTTACAGTTGTTATATAGCTTGATAAAGTTGGGATAGTCTTTACAGACTCACTTACACTATATGTTGCAAGAAAATTCACAGAAAGAGGTACTATAATGAAATAACCGAATAAAGCGCCTATAATGAATAAAAATGAAGAAGACAGCACAACTCCTTTGGTCTGCTTTTGTTCATTTCGTTTCAATGCTGGCTGTATGAATCTCCACATTTCCCAGAAAACATAAGGAAAGGCGATTATAAATCCTGTAATGATAGAAACCATGATATGAGTTGCAAATTGCCCTGCCATGCTGATATTCTGCAATCCGGGAATGGCTTTTCCAATACAAATCAAATCATCGCTTACCAGGGCGGGAATAAGTAAATGAAGTTTATGAGAAAGAAGGCACAATACTTTGAATGTAATAAACTGCTCTTGCATTGGAGCAAAAACGACTGAATCAAAAACAAACCCTTTTGAAAGAAATGCTATGATTGCTAAGATCATAATCGCTGCTGCAGACCTGATTAAATGCCATCTTAACTCTTCCAAATGTTCCAGGAAGGTCATTTGGGTTTCTTCAGCAGACGTATTATTATTTTCCATTATTTAAATTGCCAAAGTTATGTAGAATTCATCAATGGAATAAAATGCAATTTAAGTTCACCAGATCGTTTTTCTATCTTTGACGAACAAATTAACAGGTAATGAAAAAAGGGGTAATATGGAATATATCAGCAAGTCTTCTATTGTTGCTTTTATACGCTTCCTATTCAGGTCATTTTCATAATCCATTTCAATTCGATGATGAACATACAATAGTGACCAACAAATACATTAGGGATTTAAAGAATATTCCTCTTTTTTTTAAAGATGCAACTACAACAAGTTCACTTCCTGCAAACCAGGCTTACAGACCAGGCCTGACAACATTAAATGCAATAGATTATTGGATAGCAAATGGAGCAAATCCTTTGCAGTTTCACATATCTGTTTTCTGTTCATATATTCTTTTATTGATTATGTTGTTTTTCCTGTTTAGAAAGATATTTAATCTTGTTCAGGAAAGACTGTCAAACAAATGGATTGCCCTGTTTGCAGCAGCATTTTATGGTTTACATCCTTCCAATGCAGAAACGATCAATTATATTATTGCTCGTTCGGATTCTTTCTCAACTTTAATGGTAATTATCGGGATAAATATTTACTTGTATTATCCCAAAAAAAGACAATATCAATTGTATTTATTGCCAATGATAATTGGCTTTTTTGTAAAAGAACCTGCGATAATGCTGGTACCGTTGATTTTTGTATATGAATTGATTTTTAATAAAACAGACTATACCGGCACGAAATACAAAAAAGCTTGGAAGAACTTTAGCAAAGCACTGCTTGCCGTTTTGCCGGGAATGGCCATTGCTTTAGGTTTGTTTATCCTTTCCAGACAGATGACACCTGACACATGGACACCCACAAATATCTCGAGGATGGATTATTTGATAACCCAGCCATTTGTTATTGTGCATTATTTCAATAATTTTATATTACCTGTTAATCTTGTTGCAGATACTGATTGGAAAGCCATTACCAATTATTATGATGACAGAGTTTTTATCGGTATAATATTCATTGGAACCATGTTGTTTTTGGCCTTTTTGGGTTTGAAAAAAAAAACATGGAGGCCTTTTTCATATGGGATTTTTTGGTTTTTAATAACCCTTTTACCAACTTCAAGTATATTCCCTTTGGGAGAAGTTTTAAATGATCATCGCACCTTTTTTCCCTATATTGGGTTGGCAATGTCACTAGGTTGTTTAGGCGCTCATTTCTATTCATGGATTAAGAAAAAGCATCTTGTATCGGTGTTTATTTCTTCACTTTGCCTGATATTCGTTTTGCAAGCTTACGGGACTCGTAAAAGATGTCATATATGGAGTAGTGGAGAACTTTTATGGCATGATGTGGCAGTCAAATCTCCGGGAAATGCCAGGGGATTAATGAATTATGGAAATGCCTTAATGTCAAAAGGTAAATATGAGGAATCTCTGAAATATTTTAAAACAGCTTTAAAATTGTGGCCATATTATTCGTATATTCATATTAATATGGGTGTTCTGCTGGGGGCAATGAAGAGAAACGATGAGGCAGAATATTATTTCAAAAATGGAATACAATATGGTTTCATGAATCCTGAAGCATATTATTTCTATGCAAAATGGCTTTCTGAACAAGGCAGGATGGAAGAAGCTAAATCATTACTTAATAAGTGTTTGGAAATAAGTCCCGGACATATTCTTGCCTCTTCTCTTTTGAATACTTTAGACAGTATGAAAAGCTATCGTGCTGACAACGGTGTAGAGTTAGCACTGGAAAAAGTTCATACCGATCCTTCACCTGAAACTTATCTGAATCTCAGTCTTGCCTATTATAATAATGGGAAATTCAAAGAATGTATCACAGCCGCAAAGAAGTCTCTTGAGCTAAAACCCGATTATGCATTGGCATATAATAATATTTGTTCCGCATATAATGAACTGCAACAATGGGATCTGGCAATAGAAGCTTGCAATCAGGCGCTTAAAATAAAGCCGGATTACGATTTGGCAACTAACAATCTTAATATTGCCGTTGCAGCTAAAAATGCAGAGCAAGAAATGAAAGGACAATGATCGTATTGGGGTTCAACTGTTTCGGGCATGATGCTGCTGCAACTATCGTTTCAGATGGGAATGTGTTATTTGCTGTAGAAGAAGAACGACTTAACCGTAAAAAACATTATGGCGGACTGCCAGTTCATTCAATTAAAGCTTGTTTGGATCATGAGGATCTGAAATTAGCCGATGTGGATCATATAACATTCTCCTGGAAACCATCTATATCATATTTACATATTCCCAACTTTCTGTTTAAATACTGGAATAAAGTACCATTGTTATTAAAAGAACAGAGAAACTTTACAGTCGAAGAGAATCTTGGGATGTTAAATTATTTAAGCGATATGAGAAAGCTCCCTAAAACTATAAATGAATTATTTGGGGGCAAAAAGAAAAGCCATTTCAAATTTCATCTATTAGAACATCATTTGTGCCATGCTGCAAGTGCTTTCTACCCTTCCGGATTCGATCAGGCAGCAATATTAACAATTGATGGGGCTGGAGAATGGGCCACTGCTCTAATGGCGAAAGGTGAAGGCAACAGAATAAAAAAAATAAGTGAAACTAAAACACCTCATTCAATTGGTGCCATGTACCAGGCAATCTCCAGGCATCTTGGGTTCCAATTGATTACGGGGCCGGGTAAGCTCATGGGTCTTGCATCATACGGAGATAAAAATGCGGAGGAATATAATCAAATGAAAAAATTAGTTGTATTAAAAAAGAAAGGTACATTTAGTCTGGACATGAGCTATTTTACCTATCATTATACACGTAAGACAGGTGTAAGCAGTAAATTTGAACGATTGTTTGGACAATCAAGAAAAGAACAAGGCGGTTGGAATGAACATGAACTTAATATTGCTGCAGCAGTTCAACATCTTACCGAAGATATTATTTTCCATATAGCAACACATCTCAGGGAAAAAACATCATTGAAAAATCTATGCATGGCGGGAGGAGTAGCTTTGAATTCGGTTGCCAATGGCCTTCTTGTAAGCAGTGGTTTGTTCGATAACATTTTCATTCAACCTGCTGCCGGTGATTCGGGCACTTCGCTGGGGAGTGCAATGTTACTTTACCGCCATTATTTGAATAATAATAGGGTTTATAAAATGAATTCTGCCTTTTTAGGCCCGGGTTATACTGATAAAGATTGCGAAAATGAATTAATAAAAGCGGGTGTCCCTTATCGGAAGATGGACAACCAATATCAATTTATTGCTAATCAACTTGCTGCAGGAAACATCGTTGGCTGGCATCAGGGAAGGTTAGAATTCGGACCACGTGCATTAGGAAACAGGAGTATATTGGCTAATCCAATACTTCAAGATGCCAAAGATGTACTCAATGCAAGAGTGAAATTCAGAGAAGGATTCAGACCTTTTGCTGCGATTGTTCTGGAGGAAGATTGTGGCAAATATTTTAGTTCCGCTTATCCATCTCCGTATATGTTGAAAGTATATTTTGTAAATAAGGAATACAGAAAACAATTGCCGGGTATTACCCACATTGATAACACGGTCAGAGTACAAACAGTAAATAAAAGGGAGAATCCTGAAATGTGGGAACTTCTTATGGCATTTAAACGGGAAACCGGTATTTCCTGCCTGATCAATACCTCTTTTAATATCAAAGGTGAACCAATCGTTTGCTCACCTTTTGACTCAATGGATAGTTTCCTGAGAGCTGATATTGATTACCTGGTGATAGGGAAATTTATAGTAGATAAAAATGATTTATAACAAGTGTTGCATTTGCAAGATTATCTTGGGAACATCATGAAAGTTTTATCAATTCCTTTTATTAGATTTGTTCAAATCTTGCTATAATATAAAAGAATATGATTTTATCTATGACGGGGTATGGGAAGTCTGAATCAGATCTATCATTTGCTGTTCTAAATGTTGAAGCCCGTTCTGTAAATAGCAAACAACTTGATCTGAATCTACACTTGCCTTCTGTCCTGAAGGAAAAAGAGGATTGTCTGCGTTCTGTTGCAGGAAAGAAACTATTAAGAGGTAAAGTGGATATTGATTTCAACATAGAATGGGGTAATAGCAGGAAAAATCAAATTATTAACAGGGAACTAGCAAAAAAATATTATGATGAATTGAATTCTTTGCAGCAGGATATTAATACACAATCTTCAGATATTTTATCATTGATTCTAAAAATGCCAGATGTAATTTCAAATGAAAAGATATCTGTAGAAAATAGCGATTGGAATTTGACAGAAAAAGCTATGCTTGCTGCAATTGATCATCTCATTAAGTTCAGGGCAAAAGAAGGAAAAATGCTTGAAAAGGACATAATGCAGCACATTGATATTATAGAACACAATCTTGATAAAATTAAAAAAATTGAACCAAAAAGGGCAATTAATGTGCGAAAACGTCTGCTTAACAGGATGCAGGAATACAATATCAGTCCGGATATTGACAGGTTTGAGCAGGAACTGATTTATTACCTTGAAAAACTTGATATAAATGAGGAAATGGTAAGGCTTACCAGTCATTGTGATTATTTCAAAGAAACCATAGGAGATACAGAACCGAAAGGGAAAAAATTAGGGTTTATTATTCAGGAAATGGGTAGAGAGATTAATACAATCGGCTCAAAAGCTAATAATGCAGAAATTCAGAAGTTGGTGATTCTGATGAAAGATGCATTGGAACAAATAAAAGAGCAAGTGCTCAATGTGCTATGAACAATGTTGAAGGGAAGTGTGTTATTGTGTCTGCACCATCAGGTTCAGGGAAAACAACTATAGTGCATCATTTGCTTAAAATGATACCGGAGTTGGAGTTCTCTGTCTCTGCTTGTTCAAGGGAGAGAAGGAATACTGAGATCCATGAGAAAGATTATTATTTTTTGTCAACTGAGGAGTTCAAAAGAAAAATAGGGGAAGATGCTTTTATAGAGTGGGAAGAAGTTTATCAGGGTCATTATTATGGCACATTAAGAACAGAAATAGCCCGCATTTGGAAAAAGGATAAGACGGTGATTTTTGATGTAGATGTAAAAGGTGCCGGAAACTTAAAAAAAATATTCTCTGATAATTCATTAGCTCTTTTTGTTATGCCACCTTCTATAGATGAATTGAAAGCAAGATTGTTAAAAAGGGGCGATTCAGCTAATCTTGAACAGCGGCTTCAGAAAGCAGCGGAGGAAATAAAACAAGCATCAATGTTTGATGCAGTTGTGATCAATGAAGATATTATTCATGCTCAGGCTGATGCAGAACAACTGGTGCGACAATTCCTGAAATCTTGATTACTGTATTATATTTTGGATCGTTTAATCCTGTTCATAACGGGCATATTGCCATTGCCAATTATATAGCATCTCTGCCGGAAATTGAAGAATTGTGGTTTGTTGTTTCACCGTTAAACCCTTTTAAAAAAAACAACAAGAATTTGATTGATGTTTCTTTCAGGATAAAAATGCTTGAGTTGGCAGTTAAGGAACATCCTTTATTAAAGGTTTCTGATGTTGAACTTCATTTACCACAGCCATCTTACACAATTGATACATTGGAATCATTGTCTGGACAATATGAAGACAAATCTTTTGCTCTTTTGATGGGACTTGACAGTTTTAAATATTTAGACATGTGGAAATCTTATCAGAAAATTATTAGTTCTTATATTATTTATGTTTATCCTAGGGCTCAGGAAAGCAGGTTAACACACGCAGACATTCCGTTTATTCAGACTTCAAATATTGTACTGTTGGATGCACCGTTTTATACAGTTTCTTCCACAGAAATACGTGATAAGCTAAGAAACGAAAAAGATACTGGCAATGATTTGCCCAAATCCGTTCTTGGGTACATACAGAAAGAAAAATTATACCGATAGTAGATTAAATGCTTGATCAATCATCAATAAGAAATTCTCAACCATAAAGACGGTTTTAATAACTTCCATGCAACATGAAAAGAAGCTCTTTATTTTACATCCTATCATGCAACTTTTATATTGAAATCTCGTCTTTTTTACAATGTAGGAGGAAGCAGATTGGAAATCCAAAATAAATCAAAATATTTTCTAAAATGACACAATTGAAATTAGTTATTTCGTTATTGCTTTTTGTGCTTTTCATGATAAAATCTGCAGAAGCTCAGAATTACCCTGTTGTAAATAATATCTCCGGTTCTCAAAAGACGATCAGGATGATTACCGATGACAGTGAGACACATATTCTGATGGTATGGGAAGATAACAGAAATAGTTCCCAGGATATTTATATGCAGAGCATGGATATTCTTTTCGCTCCCATGTGGACACTCAATGGAATACCAGTTTGTAATGAAACCGGAACGCAGGAAACACCGGATATGTGTACTGATGGCAGCGGAGGAGTTTTTGTTGTTTGGTCTGATAAAAGGGGTGCAACATGGGATATTTATGCTCAGCATATCGATGCAGGTGGTAATGCATTGTGGACACTGAATGGAAATGCTGTCTGTACTGCAACAGGTATACAGCGAAATCCTAAAATAATATCTGATTCCACAGGTGGTTGTATAATTGGATGGGAAGACAACCGTGGTGGCAACTATGATATTTATACCCAGAGAATGGGTGTTAATGGAAATCCTTTATGGACAGCAAATGGAATTTCCGTGTGCGGTTTGAATGGAGCACAGGATGATCTGGATATGGCAGTGGATGGGTTAGGTGGTGCGATTTACGTGTGGTCAGATGCCAGAGGCCCCAACAGGGATGTGTATGCTGAAAGGTTTGATGGCAATGGCACATCACTCTGGCAAACAGACGGAAAGTTGATTTGCGACAATTCAGCTGTGCAGGATGAAACCAAAGTTGTTTTTACTGGTAATAATGACGTGTATTTCGTGTGGACAGATGCTAGTTTCCCAAGTGGTCCTTTTGCCATCTATGGTGCAAGATATTATCTTAATGGTACGCTGACTTCTGGATTTGGTAGCGGTACTACAGGAATATTTTTACTTTCAGAATATAAGCTGAATGGTAATGATGAAGCAGATCGTCCTGTTCCCATTCCTGACTATAGAGGTGGCATAATTGTTTGTGGTGAAAGTGGATATCAGAGTGGTGATAACGATGTCTCAGCGCAAAGGGTAGATTCAACAGGGAATCTTTTGTGGAATATCAGCGGTGGACATGTGCGTATTAGCTATAGTGTTGATAATGATCGCTTTGCAGACATTACTCCTGATAGAACCGGTGGTTTCTTTGCTGTTTGGAGAAAAGACGGTGGAGGTAATGGAGATGATATTTATACGAGACATTTTAACTGTGATGGGATCACGTATACAAGCTATCTTCCCGTATGTCTAGAAAACGGGAATCAGAATTTTCCACACATCGTTTCCATTGATAGCTGTGCATATATGGCATGGGAAGATCCCAGACCTGGATCAGCAGGTCTTGATATATGGATGGATAAATATTGTCTTGCTTGCAATACACCACAGATTATTTTTTCTGCAACCATGGTAAACTGCAATGGAGGAAATGATGGAACAGTTCTCGCAATGCCTTCATCACCAAACAGCTGTATTGATTCTGCCATGTTTCAATATGCATGGAGTATAGGTAATCAAACTACACAATTGGCAACCGGTCTTTCAGCGGGCACTTATTATGTTACTGTAACAGATGTATTCGGTTGTACAAATACTGACAGTATTACCATTACGGAACCTGCTGCATTGACTGCTGTTTTAGATACGGTAAGTCCTCTTTGCAACGGAGACAACAACGGCACAATAGTAATAACACCTTCAGGAGGTACTTCTCCATACAATTATAATTGGTCCAGCGGACAAACGGATTCCTCTGCAACCGGATTATCAGCAGGGATATATTATATTACGATCACCGATAACAATGGATGTACTTTATTTGATACTGTTACACTCGTTGGCCCATCTGTTGTGTCTGTTTTGTTCAACAGTTCGGATGTAAGTTGTTTTGGTTATGCTGATGGGCAGGTTTTAGTTAGTGTAAACGGAGGGACAAGTCCTTACTCTTATTCCTGGAGCACAGGGGATAGCGTGCCAGTGCTCACCGGCTTATCTCCAGGTTTATATTATTTAACGGTTACTGATAGCAACGGATGTATCGGTGTTGATACATTGATGATAAATGAACCTGCTATGCTTATTTCTTCAGTTTCTTCAACGGATGTATTATGCGCAGGAAACTCGGATGGAACAGCATCTGTAAACCCTTCAGGTGGAAGCAGTCCTTATCAGTATTTCTGGAGCAATTCAGCTATAGATTCTACTGTAACCGGTCTTTTAGCAGGAACCTATTATGTGACAATTACTGATAATAATGGATGTACAACAACTGATTCTACCAATATTGCCGAACCACCGGCAATAGTATTGACTTTATCAGGAACTGATGCAAGTTGCTATGGAAAATCAGATGGTAGTGCTGTCATTTCCGTAAACGGTGGAATATCACCATATTTATATAACTGGAGCAATGGTGGTACATCGGCCAATCAGGACAGTCTGTCAGCAGGAGTTTATCAATTGACTTTGACTGATGCTAATGGATGCACCATGACACAAAGTATAACAATCAACCAACCCTCAGCAATTGAAGTTGATGCAAAGCCGGACACCACCATTAGTGCGGGTGAATCAGTGCAACTGATTGGAGAAGGTGGTCCTTTCTGGTTGTGGACACCTGCTACATCTTTATCATGCTCAGATTGCCAGAATCCGGTTGCAACTCCTGAGGAAACAACTACATATTATCTTACTGTTATTGGTGACAGTGGTTGCAGTGCAACAGATAGTGTTACCATTGTTGTTGAAGATAATTCAGATTTCTTCATACCAAATATCTTCTCTCCCAACGGGGATGGGCACAACGATATTTTATATGTGAGAGGAAAAAATATCAGCAATATAGAATATGTTATCTATGATCGTTGGGGCAATAAGATGTTTGAATCACATGATGTTGGAGATGGATGGGAGGGCACTTATAATGGCAAACCTGTCAATGCAGGAGTTTATGTATGGTATGTGAAATTTTCACTTGACAACAAAGAAGAAACGATAAAAAAAGGTAGTGTGTCTTTAGTCCGTTAGTTTAGTTGATAATCTGAAAACTCATTCTTTTCCAGACACTACAATCACAAATTCACCTTTTGGTGCATTGTCGTTAAAATATTCTGACAACTCCTCAAGTGTCCCCCTTTTAGTTTCTTCATATATTTTTGTGAGTTCACGGGATACTGATGCTCTTCTTTCAGACCCAAAAGTGCTGATCATTTCCTTCAGCGTTTTAGATATCCTGTGAGGAGATTCATAAAAAACCATCGTTCTGGTTTCATTTGCCAGTGATGCCAACCTTTTATTACGTCCCTTTTTGTGGGCCAAAAAACCTTCGAAACAAAAGCGGTTTACAGGCAAGCCGGATATTGCAATAGCTGTCGTAAAAGCAGTAGCACCTGGCAGACAATGTACTTCAACGTTATTTTTGATACATTCACGAACAAGGGGGAATCCGGGATCAGATATCAATGGTGTGCCTCCATCTGTTACAATTGCCATAGTTTCTCCTGCGAGGATGCGTTTGAGCAAATCAACGCTTATCTTATTTTCATTATGTTGGTGATAAGCTAATAAATGATTCCGTATCCCATAATGATTCAGTAGTTTAGAGGTCTGCCTTTTGTCTTCAGCAAGGATGATATCCACACTTTCGAGGACTTCCTTCGCCCTGAAAGTGAGGTCTGCAAGATTCCCTATAGGTGTTGGAACAATCCAAAGTTCAGACATAATTAAAAGCTATTTACAAATAAAGTCAATAAAGTGTATATATCATCAAATTCAGTAAGTGGTAAGGTTACAGCTTGATCGTAAATATCGTGATATGCCTTAATCTCACCAAGGGTGTAGATATAAAAACATGGAACAGCATTTATATAGAATGGATAATGATCGCTGATAGCAGCTTCACCTCTTTTCCTGATTTGTTTTAATAATTGTTCGTTTCGGTTAATTCGAAGCAATCTTTCAAACTCTTTATTAAAGATGGTTGCATTCACAACCCTTATCCCATCATCACCAGTGCCAAGTATATCCAGGTTGATAAGAAACCGGATGTGATCCAGATTGAGTAGAGGATGAGCAGCAAAATACTCGGATCCGAGTAAGCCCTGTTCTTCTGCTCCGAAAGCTATGAAAACCATAGAATATTTTGCGGGATTTATCGTATAATTCTTTGCCAGTGAAAGAAGCATACCTACACCGCTTGCATTGTCATTGGCACCGGGGAAGTAAGTATTGGCACCCATGCTGCCAATATGATCATAATGAGCCGTAAAAACGATAAAACTGTCTTTTTGCTGCTTGCCCTCAATCATAGCAGCAACGTTTGCGGATTTGTATGTTCTTTTTTTCTTGCAGTCAATGTCCAGGCTAATGTTTTTAATGTGTTCAGGGATACTCTTTCTCAGAATGTGTAGAATCGCAATATACCTGGAGGTTGTTTTTTCCCTTCCGAATGTTAGTTTATCGTCTTCAATGATCAACAGTCCGGCTGGGCGAAGAGAGTCTTTGGAAATTAAATTGAAAATACTTTTTTTCAGAACATTTGAGATTTTATGGTCATCGACAATAAGAAAATTTTTTCTATGATCTTTACTTAAAAATGTTTGATATGCCTTTTTATCCGAATGAAATTCCTCTTTAAGATATTCAAGGGGAAATACACCTTTTATCTTTGGCGTTGAAACATCGCAGATAAAATCCTTGCCAGGAGATATCGGATTGCCGTCAAGCCCAACAAACATATCACCCTGATAAGTGTGAATTCCTTTAATTGAGAACTTTTGCAGATATTTTTTTCCTATAGGTTGAAGCCCAAGTTTACTGAATTCAGAGGCAATATATTCCGCGGCTTTCTTCTCACCTTTGAATTCCGGACCCCGACCATGCATAACACTGTCGCAAAGAGTTTGAATAATTTGTCTTGCATATAGCTTGTATTGTGCAGTTGAATGCGCAATGAAAACCAGTAGCAGCAACCAGCAAAGGGTGTTATAAATCAGAATCCTTAGCAAAATATTTCTTAAGTAACAACATGAATTCTTTGAAAGCAAAATGATCTTCATCCCAATTAAAACCTTTGATGAAAGTTTTGACCTGTTCAATGTCATCCGCATTTTCTATCATATTAACAGTCTCTTTGTATGATTTTTCATTATGGTCAAACAGTTCTTTTAAAAACATGATTTTCTGGTTCAGATCCACATGAAATGAACGATTAACAATTAACTTTGCAGCTGGTGTTTTATCCATAACTTCCTGTACAGGTTCTACATAGTTATTACTTTTCTTTTGCAGTGTTTCCCCGGAGAGATATTTGAGAATACTTGTATGTTCATTTAGTTTATAGACATATTTCTGCAATAAATTTAATTGATCCTCTTCAGGTTTAAAGTTTTGTAATAGCTTGTAAATTGCATCAGTTGTCAATTTCAACTCTTTTATTATCTCATGCCGATCTTTCATTTTGGGCTGCGTGAAATTATTTAGATTTGTATTAGTCAAAATTAAAGATAAACGGGCAATTACAGATGTTTCTTGATAATACAGATGGAATTTCACAAAAAAAGGGATGGATTGAAGTAATATGTGGTTCCATGTTTTCCGGAAAAACAGAAGAATTGATACGGAGGATTAAAAGAGCCCGTCTGTCAAAACAAAAGGTTGAGCTATACAAGCCTTCAGTTGATACACGTTATGATAGAAGCAATGTTGTTTCGCATGACGATAATTACATTCCTTCAAGACCAGTTAGTGCTTCGAAAGATATTATGGACATTGTAGGTGAAGTGGATGTGGTTGCAATAGATGAAGCACAATTTTTTGATGATGGTTTGGTGGATGTATGTATTAAGCTTGCCGGCAGGAATATACGCGTGATTGTCGCAGGTCTGGATATGGATTATAGGGGTAACCCCTTTGACCCTGTTCCTGCTTTGATGGCGGTTGCAGAGTATGTAACTAAAGTGCATGCAATCTGTATGAGATGTGGTGAACTTGCAAACTTTTCACACCGCATATCTGCAGAAAATGCAAGAGTGATCCTGGGTGAGAAAGATCATTATAAACCGCTTTGCAGAAGTTGCTATAATCAGGCAAAAAACAAAGAAAAGGAAGTGAAGTAATATGGCCAATAAAGATAAGATTACATACACAGCAGATTTAATTGCAAACATCATTGAAGGGAAATTATTATGTGGAAAGAATAATAGGGTTGTGAAGCATATTCTGCTAGATAGTCGGAAAATAACGATACCTCCTGATTCCGTTTTTATCGCAATTCCAGGGGAACATCATGATGGGCATGATTTTATCAGAGATTTGAATCAAAGAGGAGTAAAGAATTTTATAGTTTCTGATAAAAAGGCAGTTAAACAGGTGCAGCAAAATACGAGCGTTATATTATGTGATTCTACTGTCAGTGCGTTACATAAGCTTGCTAAGTTTCATCGTTCCCGGTTTAAAATACCCATGATAGCGATCACTGGCAGCAATGGGAAAACCATTGTGAAGGAGTGGTTATTTCAGATGCTTGCGCCAGAAATGAATATTGTGCGTAGTCCCAAAAGCTATAATTCCCAGGTTGGCGTTCCGCTTTCTGTCTGGCAGCTAAATTCAACACACGACCTCGGCATATTTGAAGCAGGTATTTCAATGCCCGGAGAAATGAAACGACTAGAAAAAATTCTGAAACCGACCATTGGGATTTTTACAAATATTGGTGATGCTCACAGCATTAATTTTAAAAGCCTTGTAGAGAAGGCTGCTGAGAAGATGGAGCTTTTCCATCACGTTGATTTATTGATCTATTGCAGAGACCATGAATTGATCAGACAATCTGTAGTTCCAGGCATAAAAACTTTCAGCTGGTCTCAATCAGATTCGGGAGCTGATCTGTATTTGAAGAAACTTACAAATAGTGATGATTCTTGCTATATTGTGCTGGTTTATTCTGGCAATGAGCGCACCATTCACCTCCCTTTTACCGACAGGGCTTCTGTTGAGAATGTCATACATGTTTTGTGTGCTTGTATTTGTCTTGGTCTTGACTTTGCAGTTGCATGCAGGCGGGTGCAATCTCTGGAAAGGGTTGCAATGAGACTGCAAATGAGAGGAGCAATCAACCATTGCACCCTTATTAATGATTCCTATAATTCAGATATAGGATCACTTGAGATCGCATTGGAGATGTTGACAGCACAAAAACAACATCAGAAAAAAACGGTAATATTATCCGATATTCTCCAGACCGGTATTAAGGAGAAAGAATTATACAGACTTGTTTCAGAAATGTTTCATAGCAAACAAATTTCACGTTTAATAGGAGTTGGTAAAAATATATCCGCTTCAAAAGATGCTTTTAACCTGCCGGAGCAGCATTATTATCCAGATACCGATGCTTTTATTGCTGATTTTAAAAAATTACATTTTTCAGATGAGACGATTCTGATCAAAGGAGCGCGTATTTTTGGTTTTGAGCGTATTGCACATCTGCTTGAACAGCAATCTCACAGGACGGTAATGGAAATAGATCTGGATGCATTGGTGCACAATCTGAACTTTTTCCGTTCAAAACTCAAAAGGAATACAAAAATCATGGCAATGGTCAAAGCTTTTTCCTATGGCAGCGGCAGTCATGAGATTGCTTCGGTTCTGGAGTTCAACCGTATCGATTACCTGGCAGTTGCCTATCCGGATGAAGGTGTGTTGCTTCGTGATGCAGGAATTAGTTGTCCCATCATGGTAATGAGTCCGGAGGATGACAGCATGGAAGCAATGATCTCTGCAAAGCTCGAACCTGAAATCTCTGGTTTTGGGATTTTGGAAAAACTTATATATGTTCTTGAATCCTCATCAGAAAAACTACCCGTTCATATCAAGCTAGACACGGGTATGCACAGGCTAGGATTTAAAGAAAGTGATATATCCCGTTTGATTCAGCTATTGAATGACTTTGGAGACAAGATTAGGGTCTGTTCTGTTTTCACACATCTTGCCGCAAGTGATGATGCAAAACAGGAACAGTTTACCTTGCAACAGATTGCGCTTTTCAAAACCATGACTGCGGCTTTGAAAAAAGGATTGAATTATGATTTTCTTCGTCATGTGCTTAATACAAGCGGAGTGCTTCACTATCCACAGCATCAATTTGATATGGTGAGAATCGGTATAGGACTTTACGGTGTCGGCCATAAAGAACTGTTGCCACTCGGATCATTGAAGACAAAAGTGATACAGCTTAGGCATGTGAAGGAAGGAGAAACGATAGGATATGGCAGGACGGGTAAAACCAATAAAGATATGCAACTTGCCACCGTTGCTATTGGGTATGCCGATGGGTTTCATCGCATTTTAGGCAATGGCAAGGGGCATCTGCTGATCCGGGGCAAACTGCTGCCTGTGGTAGGTAATGTTTGCATGGATATGTGCATGGTGGATGTAACAGGGATGGATGTACATGAAGATGAAGATGTGGTTGTTTTCGGGACGGGAAGGTCAATTGAACAATATGCAGAAGAGTTTGGAACAATTCCCTACGAGGTGCTGACGTCTGTGTCGTCAAGGGTTAAAAGAGTGTATTGCCGGGTTTAATTTTATTCTTAATAAAACATACATTGATATCAAAATGAAAATAAATATAAGAATTATAATTATCTTTTTATTATCAGCTTATATGACAAAAGACGGATTTACTCAAAATACCGAAATCCCTTTTGACAAGAACCATTTTCCAGATAAAGACAAACTGAAAACCGCTCTGAGTGAATTAAGAGAAGGGGACAGGTATTACTATCTCGGTCCCTTGTTTCATACAACAGCCATCGAACATTACCTGATCGCATACCAACTAAATCCTGATAATTCGGAATTAAATCTGAAGATAGGACATTGCTACCTCAATTCACCACAGAAAACCAAATCTATTCCCTTTCTCGAAAAAGCAAATGAGTTGAAAAAGCATTCTGATCCTGTTCTGGATTATTACCTTGGGAGGGCGTATCATCTCAATATGGATTGGGATAAAGCAGAGAGGAAATACCAAGCATACAAGATGACTCTTGGGGCTAAAGCACAAGATAAATTAAAAGATATTAAAAAGAAGTTGGAGGAATGTCGTTACGGAAGGGAACAGGTGAAAGACTCTGTTAAAGTAAGGATTGACAATGTAGGTTCTGCAATTAATACAACTTTTCCAGAATATGGGCCTGTGATATCTGCAGATGAATCTGTGCTGTTTTTTACATCCAGGAGAAATACCACTACAGGAGGCAGAATGGATCTCTCGCTGAATGTGTATTATGAAGATATTTATGTTATAAACAAAGAAGAAAATAGCTGGAAGAATGCTGAAAACATTGGAAAACCGGTCAATACGGAAAAGCATGATGCAACAATTTCTCTTTCTCCTGATGGGCAGATGTTGTATATCTATAAAGACGATATGGGTGATGGGAATATATATATGTGTAAACTAAATGGGCAGCAATGGTCGGAACCTAAAAAAATGCCCGAGCCGATCAATTCCAAATACCATGAATCTTCAATTAGTGTATCCTATGATGGCAGAACAGCTTATTTTGTCAGTTCAAGACCGGATGGTAGTTTCGGTAAAAGAGATATCTGGATTTGCCATAAGGGGAAAGACAACAAATGGGGTGAAGCTCAAAATATAGGCAACTCCATCAATACAGAATATAATGAAGAGGGAGTGTTTATTCATCCTGACGGCAAAACCTTATACTTTAGTTCACAGGGGCATAAAACTATGGGAGGTTATGATATATTTAAAAGTGTTTATAATGCCGATACAAAAAGCTGGTCTGAACCGGAAAATCTGGGTTATCCCATCAACACGCCCGATGACGATCTTTTCTTCGTGATGTCTGCCAGCGGCAGGCATGCCTATTATGCATCTGCGATGGCAGGAGGTTATGGAGATAAAGATATTTATATGATCACGTTTCCGGAACCACCAACGGAAGAAGGGCCACAGCTTACCTTGTTAAAAGGAATTGTGTTTGACGAAAAAACCTCCAAACCGCTTTTTGCAAACATTGAGATCACTGATAATGAAAAAAATGAAGTGGTCGCTGAATTTGAATCTAACAGCAATAGTGGCAAGTATCTCGTATCATTACCTTCAGGTAAAAATTATGGCATTGCTGTAAATGCACAAGGTTATTTATTCCATTCAGAGAATCTAAATATTCCGCTTTCAACAGGTTACAGGGAAGTGGAAAAGAATATTAAATTGAAAAAGATAGAAGTGGGGGGAAGTATTGTATTAAATAATATCTTCTTCGATTATGACAAGGCAATACTACGAAGCGAATCCACAGCAGAGCTCAATCGTCTGATTCAGATGCTGAATGAAATGCCAACATTGAGAATTGAGATTTCCGGCCATACTGATAATAAAGGTTCTTCTGCTTATAACAACAGTTTATCTGAAAAACGGGCCAAAGCAGTTGTTGATTACTTGGTAGAACACGGAATAAAAGCAGATCGCTTACAATTTAAAGGTTTAGGCTTTTCAAATCCCATAGCATCAAACGATACAGAAGAAGGTAGGCAATTAAACAGGCGCACCGAGTTTAAGGTGCTGGACAAGTAGCTGGATAATACTTACATTTCAGTGTCTGGCAGATGTATCTGGGCAAGTATTTCATCATTATGAATGATGGTGTCATAACCATTGACTTCTAGAGTGAGTACAAACGACTGGGGATGGTCTATAAACGGAACATGTCCTAAAAGCAATGAATCTTTTGGTGGTTCTATTTGTCCCAAATCCACTGGTTTATTATCCTTAATCGCCCAAAGTTGGTATAAAGTGCCTTCAGGAGCAGGTTTTAATTTGTTTATCTGAACATACATCTCCTTTGTTTTATCCATACAATAAAGCATTAGGCAGCATGGTGCTTTAACATTATTCATGTTTTCTAATCGAATCCTTGTTTTGCAATGGCTCACAATTGCCAGTTGGTTGTTCAGTGATGCGTAGTTAGATCTTACCGTGTTCAGTTCTCCTTCAATATTTTCATTAGCACCTCCAAGGGCAGCAATTTGTGCATTGGCGTTATTTAATTGCATTTTCATGTTCTGATATAGAGCAACAGTAATGAGAAGTAGAGCAATTGCCGCAGCAGCAAGCCATTTAAACGGATCGTTTTTATGGATTTTAGTATTATTATCAATATATGGAGATGAAACAATCTGTGTTGAACTTTCAGTTTCTATATTTTTGATAGCAGCCATAATCTTGGTCTTCAGATGTGGTGGGGGTACCTTCTGATAACTCATTGCAAAATATTCAAGGGCTCTGCTCAATTTATCAAGTTCTTCTTTTATTTCCGGATATATTTTCGCAAGAGATTCAACTTCTTTCTGTTCTTGTTCTGATGAAATACCCAGCAAGTAATCTTCCAGAATGCCGGATTCTATATACTTTTTTGTATTCATCAGTTCATCAGTAGTTTAAGATTACGGATAGCAATTTTAAGTCTTGTTTTCACAGTTCCAAGCGGCAGATTGAGTGCTTTAGCAGCTTCATTATGTGTAAATCCGTTAAAATACACGCAATCAATCACAGCTTTATGTTCCGGCTTCAGTTTGTCAACGATCTCTTTTACCCCAATACTATCCGTACTGATATTCGTAACCATATTTTCTTGCCAATATACGCCATTTTCTATCGATTGGTTTTTTGTTGACTTTTTGTGATCCTTAGACCGGATTGTATCTATAGCTGAGTTTCTGGCTATGTTTAATAGCCAGGTAAACAGGCGCCCTTTGGAGGCATTATAAGATGCACTCTTTTTCCATATTTTAATAAATGCTTCCTGCAATACATCCTCCGCTATTTCTTCTGATCTTACGATGCGAAGGATTACGCCAAACAAAGCAGGGGAATAATTGTCATATAGAATAGACATGACTTTGCGATCGCCAACTTTTAGCAAACTCACAAGTTCATCTTCCTGATAATTTTGTTTCGTGTTGTTGTCCAAAGTTAATAAATAATAGCGACAAATTTAAGAACATTTGTTGCAATAAAAATTTGGATATTAATGTTCTTTGCTACCTTAATGTTATGTTAGGTATTAGGTTTACTTTCAGTATTTCGTCAAGCTCGTTTGACATTGCTCCAATCCTATATGGGAATGCCCTAATCCTATAACGGACTTCTGGGTGGTTCAAAAGTACTGGGGATATTTTGCGCAATACCTTGCATATTTGTTCCTGCCCTAAAGAAAAGGGGAGCCATCATGATACAAATCTATCAGGTTAAACATCCATGTAGCGAATTTATCACAATCCTTGCATAAGGTGAGTAACGTAATAATTAGGCATTTCAAAAAGTTTATTTATATCTTTGAATGATCATTAAATATATGTTATGAATAAAACGGCATCCTTTTTTCTGATTCTTTGTCTTACAAATACCATCATTGCACAGGACATTCATTTTTCACAATTCACTGAGGCGCCTTTGGCAGTAAATCCTGCACTTACGGGAGTGTTCAATGGAGATGTCAGGGTGATATTAAATTACAAGGATCAATGGAAAAGCATTGCTTCTCCATACAGAACATTTGCTTTATCTTCTGATTTTGCATTGTTTAAGAAGAAATGGGAAAAGAGTTTTCTAGCCGGGGGCTTATTTGTCTACAGGGATCAGGCAGGGGAGGTGCAGATATCAACCACAAAAGTAAATGCTTCAATGTCTGCTATATTAACTGTCAGTGAAAAACAAAGATTATCAGCAGGCATACAAGGTGGCTTTTCCCAGAGAAGCATTGATCAGGGCAATATGCAGTGGGATTCTCAATTTGATGGACAGGGATACAATAGTTCTTTGCCCACATACGAAATTTTTGATTTCAGTCCTTCAACCTCATTTACAGATCTGAATGCAGGTATTGACTGGAATTATTTCAATAAGGAGTCAAACATGATTTCTAATGATATGTTCTATGCAAATGTTGGTGCTTCTTATGCACATATCACCCAACCTGAGTTATTCAGTTATTCAGAAAATGATCCATTGTATTCAAAAATAGTAGCCCATGGAAATGCTTACATTGGTCTTAAGAACAGTGGATTGGCTATTTTGCCATCAGCATTATTTTATATGCAAGGACCTCATCAGGAAATACTTGGGGGAATGATGATACGCTATTTATTGAAAGAGGAATCCAAATACACTGAGGCTTTTAAGGGAACAGCCATTTCTCTTGGAGCGCAATATAGGTTTGGGGATGCAGCTATACCTACTATGTATATTGAATTGGGGAATTTTGGAGTAGGGTTAAGTTATGACGTAAATATTTCTGCATTAAAAGCCGCTACAAGTGAGAGGGGAGGATTGGAGATTTCATTAAGGTTCATAAATCCCAATCCATTTAAAAGTTCAGATAGCAGTGTTCGATTCCTGTGATTAAACAAGCATTTTGCTGAAAATACTTTCAAAGATCAAGATACCATCGCTGTTACCAAGCAACTGATCGACTGCCCTTTCTGGATGAGGCATCATTCCAAATACATTTTTACTGCGATTACAAATACCGGCAATATTATTTATTGAACCGTTCGGATTACTGATTTTATCAATGTTACCGTTTTTATCACAGTATTTGAAAATGATTTGATCATTACTGACGAGTTCAGCCAATGTTTCTTCCGGTGCATAATAACGGCCTTCTGCATGAGCTATAGGTATTTTTAATACTTGCCTTTCCAGCATGGATGAAGTGATCAACGTGTTTTTTGAGATTGGGGTTATATAAACGTTTTTACAAATAAATTTTTGATTTGAATTTCTTAGTAATGCTCCCGGTAGTAAACCGGACTCACATAAAATCTGGAACCCATTGCATATGCCAATTACAACACCACCTGCCTTTGCATGTTTAATTATGGAATCCATTACCGGAGAAAAACGTGCAATAGCTCCTGAACGCAGGTAATCTCCATAAGAAAAACCACCGGGTAAAATGATGATATCACATCCATTCAGACTGTTGTTTTTATGCCATAACGGTTCAACATCTTTCTTTAAAATATATCCCAATGCATACAACATATCATGTTCGCAATTGGAGCCTGGAAAAGAAACCACACCGAATTTCACCTGAAATTAAATTATGGAATTATTTATTAGTTAAATCTACGTGAATTTCACCTTGTAAAAATAGAAAAAGATTTATTTAAAATATCACAACAAACAGCTTGGTGAAACAATATGACCAATAACATTAAAAGAATAAAAACTTCAGCTAAAAAATTTTTCTTTAAACGGCTCAGAATGATTGCCAGATAGATAGAAATGGGAATGACCCCGAAGAATAGTGGCAGCGAACCGCTTTGTGTATATCCTATCATCAGGACAGATAACAACAAAAACAATATCAACAGACTAAGCATTTGTCGAACCGAAATGTTATTTGATACCATATGTTTGTAAAACGATGGAAATGCAGGAATCATGAATATTAACAACAGAGAAATAAGGGTGATGTCAGAATAATCAAAGCGGGTTATTAAGGTAAATGGGTTGAGATAGAAACCGGACAACACACTAATTAGCTCATCTGTTCTGTCAAAATAAAAGAGATAAACCAGGTAATAGATAAAAGGCAGGATTAAACCGGTCAGATATACTGTCAGATGACGAATTGATGGTTTCTCAAGAACAATCAGTGCAGCAAATGTAAAGAGCCCAAATGAAAGAGCCGGCCAATAAAACAATGAAGCAAGGGATATGATCATTCCACATTTAAAGGCATTGTTTATTGGATTTTCGTTGTGATATATTTCGAAGGAAAAGTTAATTACGGCCAATAAACAAATATTTGCTACCAGTATGTTTAAATGCCATAATATTACAGGAAAACAAGCCGACAGCAAAATGAAAATGAAAGCAGTCATATAATTGCTTGTGGGTGTCAGCTTAAATTTATCAACGATTATATTTAGCCACAAAGCTTCAAACAGAATAATCAGGATAAAAAGCGTATTGGATATCCAGGTGATTTGTGTTAACATGTGTAGCAATTTCTGAAATGGAGCGGCTTGCAGATATGGAGAAAAATGAACTGGAAACATTATAGGAACGATCCATACTAATGCTGTCAAAGGAATCAGGAATAATGCCATCGATGGGTGATTGGACTGTAATAAACGACTAATCATATTAGTTTAAACTGTATCGAGTAATAAAAAATTCATATATTATTATAATTTTGAAACGTTAAAACTAATAAATTATGAGTTTTAAAGCATTGGTTTTGGGAATTGTCCATTTAATTGAAAAGAGTTTTGTTGTCCTTGAGATATTGAATAATAATGCAAATTATACGATCATTGTTATTGGAGTCTTAATCATGTTAATCTGGTTGAGAGCTCAGGTGCAATATTCAAATAAAGCCCGCAAAGACGGCACTTTAATTTAATTCCTGATTTGGTCAATACTGATCAGGTCTGCTCCTATATCAGTTCTGTAGTACTTGCTTTCAAATTGAATTAATTCTGCATTATGGTAGGATTTGTCCAGGGCCTTTTCAATCGTTGGCATTAGTGTGGTAAGAGCAATTACTCTTCCCCCATTGGTAAGCAGATTTCCGTTTTCATCTTTTTTAGTACCAGCATGAAATACAATACTGTCGTGAATATTGTTCAAACCACAGATGTGATTACCTTTTTCATAATGACCAGGATACCCACCGGAAACAAGCATGATCGTGGCTGCAGCATTCGAATCAAAAGACCATTCTACATTGTTGAGATGGTTTTCTGACAATGCTATCAAACTTTGAAGAAGGTCATTCTTTATTCTAGGGATAATAACTTCTGCTTCAGGATCACCGAGCCTGACATTATATTCTATCATAAAAGGATCACCTTTCACATTCATTAACCCAAAGAAAATAAACCCATTGAATTGGATATTTTCAGATTGAAGACCGGAAATAGTTGGTTTGATTATACGATTTTCTACTTTCTTCAGAAAATGTTCATCTGCAAAGCAGACTGGAGAAACGGCTCCCATTCCACCGGTGTTCAAGCCAGTATCTCCAACCCCAATTCGTTTATAATCTTTAGCTTCAGGAAGAATTTTATAATTTATACCGTCTGTAAGTATGAAAACCGACATTTCAATGCCATCAAGGAAGTTTTCTATTACAATTGTATCACCAGCAACACCAAATCTTGATTGGGTGAGTATCTGCTGCAACTCCTTCTTTGCTTCATTTAAATCGTCTAAAATAAGAACCCCTTTTCCAGCAGCAAGCCCATCAGCTTTTAACACATATGGAGCATCTATTGTATCCAGATATTTTAATCCTTTATCGAGAGTGGCAGCGGTGAAACTTTTATATCTTGCAGTAGGAATTTTATGTTTTTTCATGAATCTTTTTGCAAAATCTTTACTCCCTTCAAGCTTTGCACCGGCACTTCCCGGGCCAATTAATGCAATATGCTCCAATTCAGGGTTTAATTCAAAATAATCCCTGATGCCTTTCACAAGCGGTTCTTCAGGTCCAACAATAACTAAATGAATGTCTTTTTCATGAGCAAAACTCCCGATAGCAGTAAAGTCCAGAGGGTTAATTTGAATGTTGGTTCCTGTTTGCGCTGTGCCCGCATTGCCAGGTGCTATATAAAGATTATCAAGCAATGAGCTTTGAGACAATTTCCAAGCAATTGCATGTTCTCTACCTCCTGAACCAAGTAATAATACGTTCATCTTCTAAGTTTTTTGCAAAATAAACAAATATATAAACCGTGTGCATTTGATAACCTACTTGATAAAGTATCATGAGAAAAAAAGATTATAAATAGCGTTTATGTGGGAAGTGTCAACAGTTTTAGCAGCTGTGCTTTTATTTGGATAGCAGCCAGGCTTTCGGATTCTCATCTTGACGAATTTTTTTTAATGCTTCGATGGCTTCTGTGTGGTTTTGATAACCTTTAAATGCAACACGGTATAGCCCATTATGGATGTCCACAATCAGGGGGCTATAACCACTTTTCAGGAATTTCTTCAAGAGGCGATTGGCATTCCCTTTGATTTTAAAACATCCACCGATAATATAAAATCTGAACTTTTTTTTAGGTTTGACTGGTTTCACATATGTGCTATCTACTTTTGCAATTACCGGTTTTTTAAGCCTAACCTGGATGGTGAGGTCAGCAATATCGGGATTGGTTGCGCTGCTTAGTTTTAAAAGACAAAAAGATGCTGAATCGGATGAACAAATAAATTCTTTATGTAATTCAGGTAGTTTTGTTTCCATCAAGTGTTGTGACGTAAATTCCCTCATAGTATAAACGGGACATTTCTTTTTGGTGAATGGATTCAAATCAGAATAAGTGAAGTTACCATTTGTGTTTAGAATGTCAGTGGACAGGGGTAACCAAAGAAGATAAATAATAAATGGAATAATAGCTATTGTATAAGGGATAAGGCGATTAATCCTTGTATGTTCTGAAGGTTTTACCGATAACCTGTCAATGCGTGTCTTTTTTGGGCGTGCTAGCGTTGCAACAGGATAGATATTACAAGGTTCCAGACCAAAAGAATCCAATAAATAATTCACAACATTGTCCGGTTCAAATCTGATATTATTGCTTCCCTTTGTCTTGTAGAGAATTCCTACATTTTCCACATCCACCCTCCCAATATTATTCAAGTCATCGTTCCATACAAGTACGGCTTGACGTATAAATGCTACCGCTTCATCATAGTTAATGGATTTGATTTTTGCAATATGTGTAGTGAGCAGACCATCATTCTTAGTTAGATTTGCATTAAAACTTATTTCTTTTCTGGGAGGAGAAATGCGGTGTTTTGCCCGTTCTAATCTGGAAGGAGCAGGATTGGTTACAAAACCACCAAACGATGGTACAACTACACAATCATGTTCATAAAGGAGTTCGCTTATGTATTGATCAATTTTCACGCTTAGGAGAGGTAAAATTAGTAAAAATCAAGTGTCATCAGGCTTGTCTTTTTTGATTATTTTTAACACTTTTTCAATATCATCCGGAACGTCAACCGATACGGTATCATAATTTGTTTCAGAAACATAAATATCAAAACCATAATCCATCCATCGTAATTGTTCCAAAGAATTTTCTTTTTCTCTTTTTGTAGGTTTTAGATGATTTATCTGTCTTAGAATTTTCTGTGTGTAGCCATACATTCCAATATGTTTGAAATAAGGAGGATTATTCAGGTTGCTTAGTGTACGTAAAAATGTAATAGCTTTTCCTTCTTTATCCATAATCACTTTTACAATACCCGGATCATTAAGTTCTGCCGAATCAGCTATCTTTTTTGCAAGAGTAGCTATATGAACATGTTTTATCCGAAACATTTCCAACAGTCTGTTAATTTGCTCTGGATGAACAAGTGGTTCATCCCCCTGGATGTTGACTATAAAGTCAAATTCAGTGTCGATTTTTTCCATAGCTTCAAGGCAGCGTGATGTTCCGTTTTTATGTTTTTTAGAGGTCATCAGCACATGCCCTCCGAAATTTTTAACTTCTCTGAAAATGTGATTGTCATCAGTAGCTACCCAAATATCACTTAAAGATTCTGCAAGAAGACATTGCTCATACACCCTTTGAATCATTGATTTGCCAAAGATTTTTACAAGGGGTTTGCCTTCAAAGCGGGTAGATCCAAATCTTGCGGGTATTATACCAAGGCTTTTCATTTGTTCAGAAAGAAAGTGTGTATTGAATGGCAACAGTGCGTGGAGGTTGCATATCTGCGGGTCGGCCCATATATTCCCTGTTAAGTATATTATTGCTGATCAAAGCGATCTTTGATTCTTTACCCACCTGGCAGGAAATTCTCATATCAAAGACCACATCTCCCTTGTTATGTTCTTTGCGGTATTCCTCAACTCCGGGGGTAATGTAAGTATTGCCAACTATGGGACGTTCAAAGATAGCATCTACATTCGTCATCACGCTGTTATACCTCATACTCCAACCAACTGACCATTTTTTATAATCGACCTGCAAATCTGCTTTGGCAAGATGATTGAAACGGTATTTAAGCATATTGGAAGCTGAATCACTTTTTGTAATTAGATACAGAGAATCATTATTTAAATTTAGGGGATACATATAGGTGTATCCTGCTAAAATTGATACACCAAATTGCCCAATCTGCCCTTGTCCCGCTAAGGTAAAATCAAGTCCTTTAATTTGAGCCCTTCCAACATTCTGTGCCTGAAATCCAAGCCAGTCACTGATATTGAATAATGTAACAGTAACAGTATCCGGATTATAAAGACCAAAAGCAAATTCAATCATATTTTTATATTCTGTCCAGAAACCGGCCACATCAATATACCCGCTCCAATCTTGTATTTTGAATCCTTGTTTCAGTCCGACTTCACAACTCCAACCCATTTCTTCTGTTAAATCTGGGTTTGGGAAAAGTCGTAACGAGGATCCTATTGATGTGTTGACATATTTTTCCGCTATGGAAGGGAAGCGATATCCTTGTCCGAAAGATGCCCTGATATAGGTGGACTTAGCCAGTTTGTAATTCACGCCACTTCTGAATACCGGATGAAATGGAAATGTAGTGGTGTCTGGTCCAAGGTATATTTCAGATGAGGTTTTTACGGTATCAATTTTATAATATTCTCCTCTAATTCCCAGAGAAAGGATCAGCCTCTTATATTTTTTATCCATTTGGGTATAACCGGCCAAATTAATCTCTTCATGATCGCTGTATAATTCTGATTTAATAACAGACTTGGCATAAGCAACACCCATTGTAATTGAAAAATCATTCAGATATAATTTTTGATATTGATACTCGGAATAATAAAGGTCTGCTATAGATTCCTGTTTTGTATCGTTGCGGTTTGTTGTGTTGTAATATCTTCCTCTTAGTGAATGTTTACCTCCCTTTTTTGTATAATAAATGATGGAAGGGTCAATATTAAGCCTACCTGTTATGTACCTGCTCAGGGAAGTTGCAGGGGTATCCACACCACCCATAGGACGATATGCACCGGAATCTGCATTTGCCCATAATAAGTAAATAGCTCCGGTATTTTTTTGTGCGTTTACATTAAATCCTGCATTCAGACCTCTAATTTTTTTAAACCTGTAACGGGTATTGAAATTGCCTCTGAATCTTTGTTCGGTTTCACCTTCCCTGTATCCTTGATCTGAAAATGTATTGCCACCAACTACAAGATCGAAATTTCTGATTTTTCTCATGTGGTAAAAGTTCATTCCTGTATACATGGGATTGACTTCTCCCCACCAACGTAGAGGTTTCATAATATGTCCGGTACTATCTCTTTTATTACCAGTGCTATCCTTTCTTACGGGATCACAATAAATGCCATGAAACACATTGATCCTTGTTTCTGGTTTATCTTTTGGATAAGAGGTTCGGATATTAATTACACCATTTAGAGCAGATGATCCGAACAAAGCTGAGGAAGCTCCTTTTAGCACCTCTATCTGTTCAAGATTTTCAACAGGCAGAAAATTCCATTTCACATCACCGGCATCTGCCGCCAGCATTGGCAGATCATCTACAAGAACAAGAACCCGACTACCGGCTCCATAACTAAATCCACTCCCTCCTCTGATGTTGGCTTGTCCATCCATAATATTAACACCTGGTACTTGGTCCATTATGGTTTCCATATTGTAAGTATTTTTATTCTCAATGATTTTCGGTTTCAGCAATTCCATGGAGACAGTAACATCAGATAATTCTTGTTTAAATCGACTGGCCGATACAACAACCGTTTTCAACTGAGTGGTTATAGGGGGTAATGCAAACTCTATAGTTTTTGTTTCATTTGGCTTTAGTATAACATGAGCAGACCTCGTCTCAAAACCAATAATATGGCATAGAATATCATGCTCTCCGGGAGGCACTTTTATCGAAAATTTTCCTTCAATATCTGTTGAGGTACCACTATTATCTTCAAGGATGATTGTAGCCCCAACTAATCCTTCTCCCGTTTGTTTATCATAGGCCTTACCGTTTAATACTGCATCCTGAGCAACGAGCAAAAAAGATGAAAATATTAACAAGAAGAGAAATGGTAAATACACTTTACACATAAGAATTACCTTTGTCTTCATTGCCGCAAATTACGGAATAAATTTTAAGTGGAAGAGAAGCTCATATACCAGATTGCCATTACCCTGATTGAGGGTATTGGCAATAGATCGGCTAAGAAATTGATAGCATATTGTGGTGGGGTAGAAGCCCTTTTTACAGAAAAGGATTCTATTCTTAAAAAGATTAAAGTTCCGGGTATAAAAATTCCTTTATCTAATAGGATTAATGATCCGACTATATTGAAAAGAGCAGAAAAAGAAGTTGACTTTATCCTGAAACATGATATTACACCTCTTTACTATCTTGATGAAGCTTATCCAAAAAGATTGAAGTATTGTGATGATGGCCCTGTGATGATTTTTTGTAAAGGTAAAATGTGCCTGAATGCTGAGAAGACAATTGCAATAGTTGGTACAAGAAAAGCTACAGAATATGGTAGAGCCATTTGCAAAGAGTTAGTAGGATCTTTGGCGCCACAAGATCCTTTAATTGTGAGCGGACTTGCTTATGGAATAGATATTTGTGCTCATAATACAGCAGTGAAAAATGATTTGCAGACAGTTGCTGTTCTTGGTCATGGTTTAGACAGAATTTATCCTGTCCAGCATAAAAAAATCGTTATAGAAATGCTAACAAATGGAGGAGTTATTACTGAGTTCCTTTCCCACACCAAACCAGACAGGGAAAATTTTCCACAACGCAACCGGATAATTGCCGGAATGTCTGATGCTATACTTGTTGTTGAATCAGGTATTAAAGGGGGCTCTATGATAACAGCGAGTATTGCAAATAGTTATAACAGAGATGTTTTTGCAATACCCGGCAGGGTAGGAGATCCGCATTCTGCCGGTTGCAATTTCCTGATCAAAAGCAACAGGGCAGTATTGGTTGAAAATGCTGAAGAAATTGAAAAAGAGATGAATTGGGAAAGAAAACAATCATTAAGATCGATTCAAAAATCTCTCTTTACAGAACTTTCAGAGGATGAAAAAACAATTATGAAATTTATAGATATAAACGGAAAGGCAAGCATTGATGAAATAGCATTGAGAACAGAAATGACAATAAGCACTGTTTCTGCTTCATTGCTGGAACTGGAGTTTAAGGGCATGGTGCGTACCCAACCTGGAAAATTATTTGAAAGAACATAGGATTTGAACTCTTTGCTTTTATCAGCATATTTTCATTAGTAACATTTATGAGGGTGCATTATAAATTTTAATTCAGCAGAGTCAGTTTAGCTGCATTTTGCCAGTAACTATTAAGTTTGTTCGGCAATGAGCAATCATCCGAACAGATCATCGCAGGCATTCCAGATAGAGGTATCTGGAAGAGGGGCAGTAATCGTTATTAAGTCTTTACGAACCGGATGAATAAAAGAAATGCTCCTAGCATGGAGACATATTGAACCATTCGTATTAGATCTTCGGCTTCCATATTTAATATCTCCTTTAACAGGGCAGTCAATAGTGGATAGTTGAGCACGAATTTGGTGATGCCTTCCTGTATGGAGATCAATTTCCAGCAGGAAATAATGATTTGTCTTTCCTATCAGTGTATATGTGAGGCGAGCTTCTTTGTAATTATTTTTTTTGTTAGGAGAAATAAATGATTTATTGAGTTTTTTATTTTTCCTGATGTAGTGTGTTAAAGCATCATGGGTCTGAGGTGGCATATTCTGCACCAAAGCCCAGTAAGTTTTCGACACTTCACCATTTCTGAACATTTCATTCAGTCTGCTCAATGCTTTGCTTGTACGGGTGAACAAAACTACTCCACTCACCGGCCGATCCAGGCGGTGGGGGACACCAACATATACATTGCCTGGTTTATTGTACTTGAGTTTAAGATATTGCTTTAAATGATCGCAGAGGGGGATATCACCAGTGCTATCTCCTTGTACAATTTCAGACGAACGTTTATTTACAGCGATTAAATGCTTGTCTTCATAAAGGATATTTAAATTATTTTCCTGCACCATGCAAAAATACTTTTAGTAAATATTATCACGCCAATTTAAAATAGAGAACACCTTAGTATTTAATTTTCATGAAAATTATCAGGAATGGAGTCAATTAATTCAATCAGCTTATTGAGGTCTTCAGTTGTTACCAGTTTCATTCGCATTGGTTTAAAGTTAGGTATATTTTTAAAATAACCTGCATAATGTTTCCTCATTTCTAATATGCCTCTTCTTTCTCCTTTCCACTCCACAGTTTTGATCAGATGGGTTTTAACTATATCAGCTTTTTCTTTCAGACTGACAGATGGCAATTTCTGAAATGTTTGACCATAATGTTTAATATCTCTGAATAGCCACGGATTTCCAATAGCACCTCTGCCGATCATCACACCATCAACATTGTATTTTTCTTTTACTTTAAATGCTTGTTCAACCGTTTTTACATCCCCGTTGCCAAATACTGGGATAAGCATACGTGGATTATTTTTTACTTCTCCTATCAGGGTCCAGTCAGCTTTTCCTTTAAACATTTGTATCCGTGTGCGACCATGAATTGAGATTGCAGCAATACCAACATCCTGTAAAGCTTCTGCGACTGTGATAATATGTTTTGTGTCATCGTCCCAACCGAGGCGAGTTTTTACCGTTACTGGTAAATGCGTATTCTCTACTATTTCTTTAGTCATCCGAACCATTTTTGGAATATCTCTCAGTATGCCTGCTCCGGCTCCTGAATTTGCGACTTTTTTCACAGGACATCCATAATTGATGTCAATAAAATCAGGATTGGAATCTTCAGCAATCACTGCAGCCTCTCGCATGTGTTTAATATCATTACCGAAAATCTGGATTCCAACTGGTCTTTCTTCATCATAGATTTCCAGTTTTTTTAAGCTTTTAGAAGCGTTCCTAATCAAACCTTCAGAGGATATAAACTCTGTAATAACTACATCTGCACCAAGCATTTTGCACAAATGTCTAAAAGGGAAATCGCTTACATCCTCCATAGGTGCAAGGAGAAGTGGAAATGCACTGAGCTTAATATTACCTATTTTTACTGGCTGATTCAAATGGTAAAATTACTGAATATGGATGATTCAGAGGGTAAAAAACTTATTGGAAAACAGGCGGTAAGTGTGCAGTTAACTGTTTTTTTAGGTATCACAGGGATTTCAATTATGATATTTTCTGTGGTAGCATTAGCAATAACTGCAGGAGTTTATGGAGTCAACAGTCTTACTCTGGGGGGAGTCATAGATCTTTCAGATGCTAATACCATAGCTTCTTTGAAATTTATGCAGTGGTTTACTTCAATAGGTTTGTTTATCCTGCCTCCTGTTCTGTTTGCTTACATTTCGGATAAAAAATGGTTAAAATATCTCTCTTTAAAGAAACATGTTAAGTTACCTGAAATGGCTACGGTAATAATTCTTATGTTAATATCAATACCTGTCATAAACTGGCTTGCTGCTTTAAATGCTTCGATGACTTTACCGGATTTCCTATCGAATGTTGAGCAATGGATGAAGGATGCTGAACTTCAGGCAAAGCAACTCACCGAGGCATTTTTAAAGATGAATTCAGGTATGGATTTTATAGGTAATTTACTGTTGATAGCAGTAATTCCTGGAATAGGAGAAGAACTTTTGTTCAGAGGTGTATTGCAAAAATTACTCATAAGATGGACAGGTAATAATCATGCCGGAATTTGGATATCAGCATTATTATTTAGTGCACTTCATGCGCAATTTTTTGGCTTAATACCTCGCATGTTACTGGGTGCAATGTTTGGTTATTTACTTGTTTGGAGCGGCTCATTGTGGTATCCTATTATCGCACATTTTATTAATAATGGTTTGGCGGTGTTTATGGCATTTTTAAGCCAGAAAGGTTTGATGCCAGGAGAACTGGAAACTTTTGGAACGGCAACAGGAGATATCTGGTATTCCTTATTAAGTGTAGTGCTGATTATTACTATACTCTTTGGTTTACGATCCAAGTGGTACAGCAGAGCAAAATTTATTTAGCTGCTGCCAAATGTGTGGAATAATTTACCTTAAGGGCGTAAATTTTCCTTAACTGTTGTTTGACATCAGTTACGATACCCATTTTTATTTCTTTATCAACTTTAAGTGATGTTGTGACTTTGTTAGCAACTGCTTCCGGTCTGTTTTCACGACCAGTTACAATAAATGGTTGAATATCATTAATTGTTGCAAAATCATCATTAAGTTGAATTCGGGGTTCTGTGCCATATTTTTCTTCTTCAAATGGAGTGCCAATATAGATGTAATCAACCAAAGACTTGTTCTCGATTTTTTGAACTTCTGTTGCTTCTGGTTGATCTACTTTTACCTTCAGATCGACTTCCCTAAGCACGGTAGAAACCATAAAGAAAAATAACAACATGAATACGATATCAGGTAAAGAAGCAGTAGATATACCCGGACTGTTGTTTTTTCCTTTTCTTCCAAACTTTCCCATGGTTATTGTCCTCCGTAATTTACGGGTTCCGCTTCTGATATCTTTTGAGGGACCACTGTTTGAACGATTCTGTGTTGGGTTTTATCAAGTTGATCGAAAGTTTTTCCGAATTTTTCTTTAGCAAATTCATCCCTCAGTTCATGATAAGCAGCGGCCAGTTCATTCTGCACCTGTATATACAACTTATATGAAGTACCTCTGTCGTTTTGTAAAGAGATCACACCTTTAGTTTCCCAATACTGCCCAACGGTTTCAACTGCATCGAGTTTTCTCTGCCAGGATTTCAAATTTCCAACAACTGTATCTTCAGAAGAAGAGGATGAAAGGATGGCGATGTTCTTCTTACATAGTTCTTTTGTGATCAGTTTTTTCTCTGGTAGAGATTCTTTATTATTAGGGTTCTCAATAAACTCTTTGGCTGCAGCTTTCAGTTGTGTTATTTCCATCAATCCATTTTCTACAAGTAACTGGTCATTTTTGTTGGCAAGAACGGTGAAAACGTTGCGTTCCAGAAACTTCGGTGGTTGAATGTTAATGTCCTGTGGTGGAGGTAAAAGACGTGCGATGCCAAGTGGGCTGTCCATAGTAGTTGTCACCAGGAAAAACACAAGCAATAGAAATGCAATATCTGCCATTGAACTGGCATTGATTTCAGGTGGTGTTCTTTTGTCAAGCGCCATCTATGATTTTATCTAAAATATTTTGCAATACCTGTATACGCAATTACAGCAACAGAGAGAAAAAGCAATATGTAAAACATATATAATCCCATCCCCACCCATTTTGATGTGGAAGCTGTGATTTCCTGACCTTCATATACACTATCATCAGCAAGTATGTATGCGATGATACCAATGAAGATAAAACCGGCAATACCTATTATTGCCCCTTTCAGGCTACCTGGTTTATTAATCATTCCAACAACCGTTGCAATCAGAGTAACTATAACGCAGATACTAAAATACACATACATCGAATTGATCAGCGGTTCATGGTTATCACCAAAAATAGATAGGAAGAATGCAATTACTCCCCAAATCAACAAGACATACATCGAATATTGAGAAAGTTTTTTCATAAGAATCAGTTATGGGTTTTGATTTTATGTTTAAGGAGTAAATCAACCAATGAGATAGAAGAATCTTCCATGTCATTCACAATGCTGTCGATTTTAGCAACAATATAGTTGTAAAAGACTTGCAAAACCATTGCTACCAGCAAACCGGAGACGGTTGTTATCAGCGCAACACCAATACCACCTGCAACAATACCCGGAGAAATGTTGTTTGCCTGTGCGATGGCATCAAAAGCGCTGATCATACCAATAACAGTTCCAAAGAATCCGAGCATAGGTGCTAAAGCTATAAATAAAGATATCCAGGATAAACCACGCTCGAGCAAACCCATTTGTACACTTCCGTAAGTCTCCACCGATTTTTCAACCATTTCTATACCGGTATCAGCCCTGCTCAGTCCTTGGTAGAAAATACTTGCTACAGGGCCTTTTGTATTGCGGCATACTTCCATTGCTGCATCAATACCTCCGGATTTCAGGCTATTTTCTACATTATCAAGTAGTTTTTTAGTGTTTGTAGAAGCCATATTGAGATATATGATTCTTTCTATACAAATCGCTAGACCAAAAATCAGGCAGATCAAAATGAAAGCCATAAAACCCGGGCCACCTTCGATGAACTTGTCTTTTACTACCTGGGTGAATGAACGGTCTTCATCCATAGCAGTGTCAGTCGTTTCTGTCGCAACATCTGTTTTTTCAACAGTAGGTTCTTCCAAGGGTGCTGTTTCAGTTGTGTTGCTGTCAGTTACTTCTGTTCCTGCAGTTGTGTCCTTGTTTTGGGCACACAGACTGCCTGTTGTCCCAACAGAGATCAAACCCGTGATAGCAAACAATGTGATTATTTTCTTCATAGCATCTTTTTAAATTTATTCAACAATATTATTAATTAACGATAAACTCTTTTGCGGAGAGGGAGGGATTCGAACCCCCGATCCGCTTTTGGCGGATACACGCTTTCCAAGCGTGCGCCTTAAGCCTCTCGGCCACCTCTCCCTGGTGGTTGTCCCTCTCAAAAAACGAGCAGCCAAAGTAAATAAAATTGTATTAACAAAACAAAATCTATTATTGTTTTAAACTTGGATCAATTTGAAATGCCCTATCCAGATACTGCTGTCCCAGTGAATCATCACCGATGCTTTTATATGCAATCCCAATATTCATAATGATATGGGCATTGTTTGAATTGATTGCAAGGCCTTTTTTAAACATTTCTATTGCTTCGGATGTTTTGCCCGAAGTGGCATAGACAACACCAATTTTCTGAATGATATCTGTATTATTCGGATCCAATTCATAAGCTTTTTCCAGATATTGCAGAGCCTTATCAGGCTGGTTCATTCCACGGGCATATACTTTGCCGAGAGCACCCAGCACTTCTGTATCCTCTGGATAATATTTCAGCACTTCGTTGTAACATTGAACTGCAAGCGTGTTTCGTCCTTTTTCTTCACATTGCAAACCCAGCCTGTACATATTCTTTCGTGCATCATTGAACTTGAAATTTACTTTAAGCGCCTGTTTCAGATATATATAGGCTTTCTCAAAATTGTCTTTTAAAAAATAGGCACTTCCTAATATAACCAGAGATTGTATATAATTAGGGTATAACTGAATAGAATGATTGAGGTATGAAATTGCTTTGTCAAGTATTTTGGTTTTCCCTGCAATTTCCGGGTTGTTTTCCACCTGGTGTACCAAAGCAAGCCCGGCTGACATATTCACCTTAGTGCTGTTGACAGATGTCAACACATCTGTAGTGGCCAGGGTAAAATCGTTTCTCCATGCAGCATTTCGGGTCACTGTTTTGATTGAAAAAGCCAGCGCAAGCACTAAGAATACAGCACCTGCTAATTTTATGGATTTATTCAACTTAGGCAGTTTGACCCCTATGATCCATCCAAGAAAGAGACAATAACCCAATGAAGGCAGGTACATAAATCGTTCATTCATAAAAGTGCCGATAGCGAAGAAGAGATTTGAAAATAAAAGAAAAGAGATCATAAACTGTAATATGCAAAAAGAAAGCAGTTTCTTTTTGCGTATACCGGCAATTCCTGTTATGAAGAGTATCAAATAGAGGAGAAAGGAGATTACTACAGCAGGTGATGACCAGTTCAAGTAAGGGAAATGTCCCCATGTGAAACTGCCATGCAAGACCGGATGCCATGGATAGTAATCATGGGTCAAAGGGTGGGGGAACAGCAGTAGTTTGAGGTAGATGCCCATAGTGTAAAAAATGGTGGCGATTTTTTCACTTGTCGTAGCATAAAGGTAGGGATCGTTAAGTAATTCTGGTACAGGGTGTAATTGTGACGAACCCACCACAGCATAACGAATACTTACATAAATAATAGCAGCAAATCCAAGAGGTAAGCATGCAATTAAATTTTCCTTGATAGAATGTTTTGTGAAAAAATAGATCGCCAATGGGATAATTCCAAGGAAAGTGATGGCTGTTTCTTTTGCAAACAAACTGAGTATAAACAGAATAGCTGCAAACCACAGGTTCTTATTGTTTTTTGTAGCAAGATATTTCATTGTATAAAACAATGTTGCAAGAGCACCCAACACACTCATCAACTCATCACGGCTTTTAATGTTAGCCACAACTTCCGTGTGGAGTGGGTGCGTTAAATAAAGTACTGAAGCAATAAAAGGTACGGAGAAGTACCATGCTTTATCTTTTTCATCAGGGAAAAGCTGCATAAGTACAAGGAAAAGGACTATTCCCGTCAGCCCATACAGCAAAGAGTTGATAAAATGGCTCAGATGTGCAAGGGTGGCAAGTTTGGATTCGATCAGGACAGGGTCTTTGATACCCGGTGAGGGGCCAAATAAACTCCATTCAATAGCAAATGTTACCAACGAAAGTGGGCGATATCTGCTGCCGGCAAGGAGGTTGCGCTTTTTACCATAAAAACCAACCAAAAGATCGTTTGAGCATATATCCGGTATCCCTTTGATGCCTTTTTTAGTAAATTGGTTGTGTGTAATTGCAAGTTTGTCATCTAGTGCATGTTCAAAAGGTATGGTGTTAGCAAAAAGAACAAAGCCGAGCAAAAACAACAATATTTTCGGTTTTCTCAGGTAAGAGGATGAATCAGAAGAAACAACATTACCATTCGTTCCAACTGCATCTTGTTCTGTTGCCTGTTTTTTTATTTTGAGTATTTTCTTCTTTTTCCTCCCTTTATATTTAGACATAACTCAATTATTAACTAACCTAACGCAAAGATTGTGATAAATTCATTATATGGATGTTTAACTTGATAGATTTGTATAATGATGGCCCTTAGACTGGTTAAAATTTATTCTCAAAGCCCTGTCCTTTAGGGCAGGGAAATTTAAATCCAGGGTAGTCCAACGTGATTCGTGTTCCCTACAACATGGTTCGTGGAGAGTCCCGATTCTGCTACCGCGAGATACAATTTCTCAGAAAAAATTCCATAATTCCTTTTTGATTTTATGCTTTACATCCCGAAAACCTCCCGGCTGTTGGAGGTAGTTACATCCGCTACTGCCTGTAAGGAGCAACGTTTGATCTGAGCTATCTTCTTTGCGATTTGCACAAGGTAAACACTTTCATTTCTTTTACCACGGTGTGGTGCCGGTGTCAGGTATGGTGCATCGGTCTCAAGCACTATATCCTCCAGTTTTATCTTTTCTACAACACCAGCAAGAGTTGAGTTTTTAAAAGTGATCATGCCGCCAATGCCCAACTTGAATCCTCCATACGAAAGGGCTTTCATTGCCTGCTGCTCATTTCCGTTAAAACAGTGAAAAATTCCTTTAAGAGTATCATCGTTTAGTAGGTCAATTACCTCAAAAACATCATCAAATGCATTACGCACATGGATGACAACGGCAAGGTTATGATTTTTTGCCAGTTTAACCTGTGAAGTAAATGCTTCTATCTGCTCTTTTTTAAATTTAATATCCCAATAGAGATCAATGCCTATCTCTCCCACAGCGGCATAGCGTTTCTCAGTAAGCAATTTTTCGACCAGACTAAGCTCCTTCAGATAATTTTCATCAACAGAGCAAGGATGCAATCCCATCATAGGAAAAAGACTGGAAGGTTTTAAACTGCACATAGAATGTAGCATTCTAATTGTATGGCTGTCTATGTTGGGTAAGAACATGCGTTCAATACCTGCCTTTATTGCACGATGAATCACCATGTGGCGGTCATCATCAAATTCGGGAAGATACAAGTGAGTGTGAGAATCTGTAAAGATCATTGCCCAAAGATATGCATTGTGGTTTATTTATTGTTAAATGAATAGCGTTGTTGAAAGCTTAGCTATTTATATAACAACTATGCCATTTGGTTCTAAAAATTATTTTAGCATTTAGGCTCTCAATTTTAACTACAATATCTATTGATAGTGAGTGTCTTAATGATTGAAGCGGAGATAAGTATTTGAGTGTGGTACGGGGCAGAATCGAACTGCCGACACCAGGATTTTCAGTCCTGTGCTCTACCGACTGAGCTACCGTACCGTTTTGAGTTGCCAAAAGTAAAAATTATTTCATTATTCGGGTAGAATAACCCCGGGCTGGCGGCATTTTGTATTTTTGAACAGAAAAGTCATTGTGAATATTGTTATTGATATAGGTAATACCAGGAGTAAGCTCGCTGTTTTTAATCAGGATGAGATGAAGGAACAGCTGGCTATAGAGGGTTCTCTGCCTAAAGAAACAATTGAGGCATTCACAGCAGATCAGGATATTTCAGATGCAATCATCTGTACAGTAGGCAGGATTGATGGGAAGGTTCTGAAGTTTCTGAATAAAAAATTCAATTGCATCTTGTTTGATCAGATGGTAAAAGTTCCTTTAAAAGTTAAATATACTACACCTGCTACGCTGGGTTATGACCGTCTCGCTGCGGCTGTTGCAGCGGTAAACTTATATCCTGGCAGAAATCTTTTGGTGATAGATGCTGGCAGTTGTGTAACATTTGATCTTGTCAACTCGTCAGGTGAATATCTGGGTGGAGCGATATCCCCGGGAATAGATATGCGTTACAGATCACTGAATGAATATACTGATAAGCTTCCCCTACTTGATAAAAAAGAGAAAACAATCTTAACGGGAACATCAACCGATGAGTCCATATCATCAGGCGTGTTGAATGGCATCAGGCAGGAAATAAAAGGAATAGTAAATGAATACAGGGATGTTTACAGCGATTTGGTTGTTCTCCTTACAGGAGGCGATATAGATTTTTTTGAAAAGGTGATGGAAAATTACAATTTTGCAGACAGGTTTTTAGTCCTCAGAGGTCTTAATGATATTTTAATGTACAATGCCTCAAAAAAGTAAATTATTTTTTATCTTATTTATTATCATGTTCAATTCCGTTCTGATGGCTCAGCTAACCACTAGTTCGCCTTATTCTATTTTAGGAATTGGCGATCCGGAGAGTCTTGGCTTCACAGAACAGAACAGCATGGGAGATGTGAAATATGGACTGGCAACACCTATATTTATTAACCCTGCAAATCCAGCATCTTTCACCATGCTTAAAAAACCTGTTTTTATAACAGATATCACCACACATTCAATAACATTCATTAATGATACATTTAAACAAAGTGAACAAAATACATATATCAGGAACTTCTCATTTGGATTTCCCGTGATAAGGAAAAAAAACAGATGGGGTATGGCATTCGGATTAATGCCTTGGACAAAAATGGGCTACTCAATTCAAAATATGGATTCAGTGATGAATTTTGGAGAAGTAATATATCAATATAATGGTTCGGGAGAAATAAATCGATTTAACTTTGGGAATGGATTGAACATCATCAATAACCTGAATGACACATCGGGTATAAAATTATCCCTGGGTCTGAATGTCTCTTATCTATTTGGTTCCATATATAAGATCCAGAGGGTTTTACCCAAGGATGCTTCCTATGCTTTTAATACACTGGTAAGTAATTCTATGCATATTAGTGATGTTAATTTAGAAGCAGGTTTATTGTATTTTCAAAGATTCAGTTCAAAATTACTTGTATCTGCAGGAGGCTGCTTTGCATTCTCAGATAGTTTGAAAAGTCATCACACACTACTTTCCCGCAGTTATACAGGGCAAACAAATTTCGAGACCTTCAAAGACACAGTACAATATGATACCAATGATATTTCCATATTCAATCCATTATCTTATGGTTTGGGGATGGGAATTTACATCGGGAAGAGATGGGTGATTGGGTTTGATTATTATAAAAAAGACTGGTCACAATTTTCGATTTCAGATCAGAATATGGGTCTTGCTTCAAGCCAGCAGTTTTCAACGGGATTGCAGATTCAACCTGACCAGCAGGCAGTGACAAAGTTTTTTAAAACACTGATGTATCGTGGAGGTTTCAGGTATGCTACAACCAGGTTGCTCGTACAAGATAAGCATCTCACAGAGTATGGCATAAGTTTTGGACTGGGTATCCCATTGATAAAAGCTCAATCTCATGGATCCAGTATCAATATCGGATTTGAAACAGGGAAGAGAGGAGAAGACAAAGAAGGCATTATATTAGAACGGTTTGTGAATTTAAACTTTGGGTTTACTTTTACACCTCATAAATTTGATCAGTGGTTTTATAAACGAAAAATTGATTAAAGAATGGAGCTAAAAAAAGAATTCGGAACAATAATAGTTTTTTTGATTGTAGTAATTACATCAAACGCACAGGGAAATAAGTATGGAGCGACACCTGCTGATAGCGTGGAATGTATAAAGAACCTCTCTGTTTATAAAGATCCTTATTTTAAAAGTGGAGATTACCAAAAAGCTTTGGGTTATTGGCGCAAAGCATGTAAAGTATGTCCTAAGTCCCAGGAGTCTCTCTATATCAACGGTGGTAAGATGTACGAAAAATTCATTGAAGATGAAAAAGACGGACCAACAGCTGAAAAATATGTAGATACATTATTTATGCTTTATGACAGGAGAATAGAAAACTTTGGCAGGGAGGGGTATGTTCTTGGTCGCAAAGGTGCAATTATGATGAAATACCGGGGCAAAAAAACTGAGGATATCAAAGCTGCTTATGAAGTGCTGAAGAAATCATTTGAATTGCAGGGGAATAAAGCAGAAGCAGCAGCTATTGCTTCTTATGGACAGGCAATATTTCTCTTAATAAAACAAAATGAACTGACTTGCGAAACTATGATTGCTGCCTATCCCGAGATGAGTGCTGTTATTACCTACAATATTAAGAATCAGAAAAGAGAGCAGAAAGTAAAAGTGTATAAAATTGTGCAGGAAAATCTTGATAAAATGTTTAGTCCTTGTGCCAGTTGTGAAGATTTAGTGAGGATTTTTTCACCCAAGTTTGAATCCAACCCGGATGATGTGGATCAGATGAAACTTATTATGAAAATACTGAATTATAGTAAATGTGTAGAAGAAAAACTGTATAAGAATGTGGCGGAAAGATTATTCGAAAAGGAACCATCTGCAGAATCTGCTGTCAATATCGGGAATTTATTTGTAAAAGACAATAATTGTTCAAAAGCAATCGAATATTATAAAAAGGCTGCTGAGCAGGCCGATGACAATGATATGAAGATTGATGCATATATCAAAGCAGCTAAATGTTATAACAAGATTGGGCAATACAGTTCATCGAGAACATATGCGCAAAAAGCGTTGGGTGTGAATCCGAATTATGGTGAAGCATATATCGTTATAGGAGATGCCTATGCTGCCAGCGTCAATGATTGCGGTGAAGGGGAATGCCTAAGCAAATCTGTATATTGGGCCGCAGTTGATAAATACAAAAAAGCCAAAGCTGTTGATCCATCCGTAACATCTGTGGCCAACTCAAAGATTAGTGCATATACTGCACAGTTTCCGAAAACATCAGATTGTTTTTTCAATGGTTTGAATGAAGGGGATTCTTATACTGTAGGTTGCTGGATTAATGAAGAAACAATCGTAAGAGTGCAGTAATTTTATCAAACAAAAATGTCTGCAATTTTTCTTCGTATTAAAACCGTTATACTGATACTATGTTTTGCTGTTTATGGATGTGAAAACAGCATTGAAAAGATAAAATTAGTTACAGGTGCGAAAGAATTACCTGTGGAAAGTGTTGATGATATGGAATTATTGTACAGCGATTCTGCCATGGTTAAAATGAAGCTGACGGCTCCTAAAATGGATCGTTACGATGGCAGTAATCCTTTTATTGAAATGCCAAAAGGGATGAATGTGATTTTTTTTAATGATGAATTTCAGGAAGAATCACGAATCACTTCAAATTATGCCAGGAGGTATGAAAAGGATGGTCGCGTAATTACAAAAGATAATGTGGTGGTGGTAAATAAAAAAGGGGAGCAATTAAATACAGAAGAATTAATTTGGGATAAAAAGAATAGAAAGCTATATTCTGATGAGTTCGTAAAAATCACCACCGCAGATGAAATCATTTTTGGTGAAGGTTTGATTGCGGATGAAGACTTTATGCATTATGAGATTAAAAACATAAAAGGAACGATACAGCTTCAGGAGGCAAATGAAGATTCAGCTACCAATGAAACAGTTCAATAGAGCGATGGAAATATTTTGGTTAATTACTTCGGTGCTGACATTGCTCATTGCAGTTCATATCAGTAGGATTGCCAATATGAAAGATTCTTTACTCGCATTTACAATGCCGTTGGTTGCGCTGCTTTTGTTCTTTATGAGAAGACATGTGAGAAAAAATGCTAAGCATAAGGATAAAAAAGTATAAAGAAAAAATAACCAACTAAGTTATGGAACCAATTACCATTGCTTTTCTTTTCATCAGCATAATGTTTTGCGCATTTTTTTCAGGAGTAGAAATAGCCTATATTTCTTCCAATAAACTAAAATTTGAATTAGATAAAAAACAAAAACATTTAGGAGCTATATTGCTTTCTCCGGTATTTAGAAACCCGCAAAGGTTTATTGGAACAATGTTGGTTGGTAACAATGTAGCATTAGTTGTTTACAGTATGATAACAGCAAGTTTGCTTGAACCTTTTTTAAATCGTTTTACACATTCAAATTTAATCGTGTTGTTATTGCAAACATTGATATCCACTTCATTCATCCTGATTTTTGCGGAGTTTTTACCTAAAATAATTTTCAAAATCAACTCCAATCGTACGCTCAATTATTTTTCTATAATCATTGTGTTTTTTTATTATTTGCTTTACCTGCCCGTTACTTTGATCACTTATATATCAGAAATATTTTTAAAAATATTTCTTGGTGTGAAATTTAACCGGAAGCAACCCGTTTTCAGAAGGACAGACCTCGACCATTACCTGGAAGAGGTTTCGATGTTGGCTGAAAAGCATGATGAAGAACTGGATACAGAAATAAAAATATTTAAAAATGCGCTTGATTTTTCTTCGATAAAAGCTCGGGAATGTATGGTGCCGCGAAACGAGATTGTGGCTGTAGATGTGGAATCTTCAACTGAAGAACTTAAGACCAAGTTTATAGAGACTGGCTTATCTAAAACAATGATTTACCGTGATAATATAGATAACATCATAGGTTATACACATTTATTTGAATTATTTAAAAAACCTGATTCAATCAAGAACATATTGTTGCCTGTTTCTGTTGTGCCGGAGTCTATGTCTGCAAGCGAAATCCTCGAACTTTTTATTAAAAACAAACGCAGTATCGTTGTTGTTGTAGATGAATTTGGGGGAACTGCAGGTATCGTTACAATGGAAGATATCATCGAGGAATTATTCGGTGAAATTCAGGATGAACATGATGCTGAGGAGATGATTGAAAATAAAATTAGTGAAAAAGAATATGAGTTTTCAGCAAGGCTTGAAATTGACTATCTGAATGAAAAATACAGATTTGGACTACCCGTGTCGGATGATTATGAAACATTGGCCGGATTGATCTACAACTTATGTGAAAGTATCCCGCAAAAAGGGGAAACCATCGTGAAAGATAAGTTCAAATTTGTTATTAAGAGAGTTAGCGATAACAAAATAAATCTTGTCAGATTGAATCTGTTGAAATAACAGAAACATGGTTTAAAGAATAAAGGTGGGTTTTGAAAATTCATTTTTATCATCTGTGATTGTTGCACAACTCCAAAAAACATTTTTTAATAAATATGACTTGCCCCGACCTATAGGTCGGGGCAAAAGGCAATAACTGCGAGAACTCCTATGGCGTTTTTGCAGGAACGGCAGGAATTTTCGGAATGTATTTATTCAATTTGAATATGACTGATGAGTTAATTTATAGAAGTCCCCTAAAGAATTACAGGTTGTAATTTTCAAATAATATAGCTGTTCCCTGGCCCCCTCCTATACATGCAGAAGCAATCCCATATTTCACACTCCGCTTGTTCATCTCCCTGGAGATTGTCAGTGACAGACGTGTTCCTGTAGCAGCGAGAGGATGGCCTAATGCAATGGCGCCACCGTTAACATTACAGATGTCCCGGTTTAAATGTAACTCACGTTCGCAACCAATAAATTGTGCTGCAAATGCTTCGTTTATTTCAATCAAACCAATGTCTTCCAGTTTTAACCCGACAATTTCAAGAACAAGTTTGATGGCAGGCACAGGGCCTAACCCCATATAGTTGGGATCCAGAGCACTTGAGGCAGAAGCGACAATCCTTGAGAGAGGTTTCAGTCCTTTGTTTCTAATAAAATCAGATTGAGCAATGATGACAGTAGCAGCACCATCCACAATACCACTGCTGTTTGCTGCCGTTTGTACTCCGTCATTAGCGAAAACTGAAGGGAGCTTCGCCATATTTTCAAGAGTTGACGGACGTATATTCTCATCTGTTGTGAAATCAATAGCTTTTTTATTTAATTTAATTTTTCGAGGTTTGAGTCCATCAATTTCGAATACAGTTGAATTCATAGGAACAACTTCATCAGAATAAAATCCATCCTCTGTGGAAGCAGTAGCCCTGTCTATTGATAGTTTTGCAAATTCGTCAGCATCACTTCGTGTGATATTATATTGCCGGGCAACATTTTCAGCGGTGCAACCCATTGGTACAGCAGATGTGTCATTCAGAGCTTCCCATAACATATCGACAAAATCCAGTCTTCCAAGTGGATATCCCATCCTGTTTCCAAAACTTGCTGTTGGAGCTAATGTCATGTTTTCTGTTCCTCCACACATTGCAACCTTGGCTTTTCCGAGTGTTATTTGCTCAGAGCCTGCTATAATGGTTTCGAATCCACTTCCGCAAATCCTTTGCAACATCACAGCTGGTATGGTTTTGGGGATTCCAGAGTAAAGTGCTACATGCCTGGGAAGGAAATATGAATCCTTGCTTGCCTGCCCTATATTAGCATACATTACTTGGTCTATATCTTTAGGTGATATGCCTGCTTTTTCAATGGCAGCTTTTGATGCATAAATACCAAGATCTGTTGGAGAAATATTACCTAAAGTTCCACATAATTTTCCAAATGGAGTACGTGCTCCGTTTACAAGAAAAATATCATCATAGGTTATTCCAAATCCTTTTTGTTTGTCGTGAAAAGCTTTCATCTTAATTTATTTTTTTGCAAAGTTGGTAATAGTTTTAAAAAATGTAATGACAATCATCAGTTTTAAGAAAAAACCGACTTCTGTTCCGGATTTAATTTTATACAGCTCCAGATAAAATTCTCACAACAGTTTCGGTTGCATTGCTATCGCCAATGGTAATACGCAGTCCTTCATTACAACCGAAAGCATCAGTTTTTCTAGCAATAATACCACCGTTATAAAGAAGTTCATTGACCCGGTCTCTATCTTCTACCGAATCAAATGAAATAAAAATAAAATTTGTCTGTGAAGGTATATAATGAAACCCGAATTTTTTCAGGTTTTCCTCCAGGTAAATTCGATTTGCACTGGTTTTATCAGAACAGGATTTAATATATTCGTAATCATCCAGAGCGGCAAGTGCAGCAACATTAGATAATTTACTAACTGAGAAAGGTGTTCTTAAACTTTGCAGTTTGCTGGCAATTTTTTCAGAAGAGATTGAATAACCAATTCGTAGTCCTGCCAGTCCATATATTTTAGAAAATGTCCTGAACAAGATAAGATTCGGATATTTATTTATAAATAAAAGAGATTTAGGGTATTCAGGATCTTTCACATATTCCAGATAGGCTTCATCAAGTACTATAATAATATCTTTTGGGATATTATCAAGGAAGTTAATAATTTGCTTTTCTGTTAAAATATTTCCTGTTGGATTGTTAGGATTAGCGATAAAAATTAAGCGTGTGCTTGGTGAGATAATATCAAGAATATTGTCAAGGGAAATACTAAACCCGTCCATTTCAGAGATTTTGAATTTCCGCCTGTTTATTTCACATAACAGGCTGTAAGCAACAAAACTGATACGCGGTATAATGATTTCATCACCAGATTCTATAAATCCTTTAATCACAAGATCAATCATCTCAACAGAACCAGCTGAGACAGCTATCATTTCAGGTTGTAGCTTATGATGGCTTGCAATCTTGTTAATCAGTTCTTTTGGATTGTATGTAGGGTATTGGTTAAGTTCGCTCAGATGCTCTTTGATTGCCGCTATTGCTTTAGGTGATGGCCCGTATGGATTCTCATTTTGAGCTAAACGAATGATATCGGTTGTATAGGGTAAATTATCATAAAATGTTCCCATAATTCTCTAAAACTCCTTTGCTTATATTATATAAAACCTTCTTCCTATACCAGGCAGATGCACGAATATCAGAAATTGGTGAAGCATACTCTACAACCAATGATGCAAATTGTTTAATATCTTTTTCAGATAATTTCATAATATTCCTACCGGTAAGGAAATTACAGGCTAAAGTAACAAATTTGATTGTTGGGGCAACTGAACCTATAGCTATACCTGATTTTTTGATCATATTCTCTTTATCTGTTAAGATGTGGAAAGCAAGAGAAATAACTGAACACTCCATAGAACGCCTTGTCCCGATTTTAATAAAAAGAGACAATATCTTTTCACTTTTGTTAAGTGGAATAACAATTCTTCTCAGCATTTCGTTTTTCTGCAAACTGGTTTTTCTGACGTCAATCAAATAATCAGATATCGGCATAATTCTTAATTCATTATCAGTATTTAAAATCTCGCAATTTGCTTCAAGTGCAACCAGAGCACAGGTCATATCTCCTGAGGGAGATGCCGTGCATACATTGCCACCTATGGTTGCAACATTTCTGATTTGTCTGGATGCCAGGCTATTGGCCGCTTCAGCGAGGATAGGAAAGTTATTCTTTATAAGATCATTATTCAATATTTCATCTGCTGTTGCCAAAGCGCCAATCGTTATTTCAGATTCTGTTTCAGTGATTGACCGGAATGCATCATCCTGCAACATGGCAAGGTTTATAACTTTAAGAGAGTCTGTTCTCTCATGCTTCAATGTCATCAAAAGATCCGTTCCTCCTGCACAAAAATGAAAATTATGACCAATGTTATCCGAAATTGATTTCATCAGTTCATCTGTTGTACTGGGGCTGATCACTTCAAATTTCATATGATTTTATTTATTTTTATTGATAGCTTTTAGTACGCGTTCCGGATTTAGTGGAAGTTCTGTAATATTTACACCAATTGCATTGCTTACGGCATTAGCAATTGCTGCGGCTGTAGGTATAAGAGGTGCCTCTCCAACACCCTTGGCTCCATAAGGACCTTCTTCATCAAAAGTTTCAACCGGATAGAAATTAATTTCAGGGATGTCGTTGGCAGTCAATAATTTATAATTGTGAAAATTCGGATTAAGAACTTTACCATCTTGCATAATAAGTTCTTCACTTATTGCATACCCGATCCCCATACTGACACCACCTTCAATCTGTCCCTGCAAGCCGAGAGGGTTGAGCACTTTCCCAACATCCTGGGCTACCCAAACATTCAAAACCTTGACGTTTCCGGTATATGTATCCACCTCCACTTCAACAGCCTGGGAAGCAAAAGCATAGTTTCCGGATACATTTCCTTTATAATTCTTATCCTGAAATTCACTGCTTGGTTCATAGAAATGATTCACTTCACATAATTGATGAGGTTTATTAAAGTGCACTTCCCTGATTACTTTATCAAGTTTCATTGACGCGTTGGTCTTTTTACAAACAATACTCCCATCTTTATAAAGAAGATCATTCACACTTGTTTGAAGTAATTCTGCAGCTTTTGGTGATATTCTTTCTTCTTTCATCTTCTTGATTGCTCCCAACAGAGAATTACCTGCAACAAAGCTTGTTCTTGAAGCATGCACCCCAACATCCCATGGTTTAATATCAGTATCTGTATTTATTACCTTAATTCTGTCAATGCTTAAACCCAATTCTTCCATAGCAATCATGGCTAAAACCGTTTCACTTCCCTGTCCGATCTCATTAGAACCTGTAATAATTGTAAGGTATCCGTATGGGTCGAATTTCAAAGTGGTTCCGCATCCGTCCGAACGATAAATCTTGGCACCTCCTCCAACATGCAGCATACTGCCAAATCCTATGCCTCTCTTATACCTCTTCTTGATAGATTCAGATTTAATGCTATTAATTTTATTGTAATAATCACTTTGCTGAATAACTGTCTCCAATGCCTCCTTGTGACCACAGGTATTATAATGTAGCCCTTGGCCGGTGAACTCTCCTTTCGTATTGACGTTGCGTTTTCTTATCTCTGCTTTGTCCATTTGTAGTTTTTCTGCAATCAAATCAATACATCTTTCAAGGGCAAAAGTGGCTTGTGGATTACCATAACCACGGAATGATCCGGCATTCGGATTATTTGTATAAACAGCGGTAGATGTAAATTTACAGGCAGGTACTTTGTATAAAGATGAGAAAGTCTGCATCATTACAAAAGGCGTTGTAGCTCCCCATGAAGTATATGCTCCATTGTCTTTAATGATCTTGATTTCTCTGAATGTAAACCGACCTTCATCATCTGCTCCGGCTGTCACTTCAATCTGCATTGCCTGTCTTGTTGGTGAGTATATAAATTCCTCTTCGCGGCTAAAAAGGATTTGCACAGGCCTCTTTGTTTTGATGGAAAGCAGGGCACAAATTGGTTCAAAAGGATACATATCCAGCTTACTGCCAAAGCCACCACCAATTGTCGGTTGAATAATTCGTATATCTGAGGGATTCATTTTAAGGGCATGTGCCATATCCCTTTGATACAGAAACGGAACCTGTGTTGAACTGTAAAGAGTAAGTTTCCTGTTCAATTTATTGTAATCTGCAGTGATGTTGCTGCTGGCCATACAACAATGAGTTACCCTGTTCAAATAAAATTTTTCTTTGACAATTACAGCACTTCTTTTCTTCTGCTCTTCTAAATCACCATGTTTATAGATAAACTCCTGGCAAATATTTTTTTTATTTTCTTTGGGTTGCCAGGGATTTATTAGTGGGGCATCGTCTTTCAAAGCTTCAACAGGATCGTACATTCCGTCAAGAACTTCATAGTCGACTTTTATTAAACTTAATGCTTTTTGTGCAATTTCCTTTGATTCAGCAGCAATAGCGACTAGTTCATCCCGGATACAATTCACTATATCTTTTTTTAAAATGGGATGATCGCGCTTATAGCTGATATTATTTGCATCAATATCATCTGCAGTGAGCACGCAAACAACCCCGTTTAAATTTCTTGCTTTTGAAATATCTATTGAATTGATTTTTGCACAAGGATGTTCTGTTCGTAATATAGCACCGTGTAACATGCCAGGTAGTTCAATGTCGTGGCCATAAACCGATCTGCCTGTAACCCTTTCCCTTGCATCCAGTTTGGGATGAGGTTTGCCAATAACTTTAAGATCATTGTTTGTTGCACTCATATTAGTCAGTAAATAATGATTGAATAGCATCTATGATTTTAACGTAACCTGTACATCTGCATAAATTGCCTTCAAGTCCTTTTTTAATTTCTTCAACATCCGGTCTATATCCTTTTTTCTTACAATGATCATAAAATGATTTAATATTCATAACAATTCCGGGTGTGCAAAAACCACATTGCACACCACCATGCTTAATGATTGCCTCCTGGATTTTATCCAATTTATCATTATCAAGGTTTAAACCTTCTATGGTAGTAACTTCTTTGGAATCAACATTAACCGCAAGATAGAGGCAGGAGTTGATAGCCATGTTATCTACAAGTACGGTGCAGGCACCACACTCTCCCTCTCTGCAACCCGGTTTAGTTCCCTTGAGCTTTAATTCGTCCCTGATCAGATCAATGAGTAAAGCTGAAGATTGGATATTAGTGCTGATCGACTTGCCGTTTAATTTAAACTTAATCTCCATAATTTTTCTATTATCAGAAACATAAAAAAATCACATATAAACTATTAATCAAATTCCTGCATTTATCTTTTTCAACAGTGACTCAATATAAACCGCTCCGCTCTTCAAAACTTTCAAACTTATATCAACTGTCTGTTTATGATTTACCCTGATAACAGCATCTTCCAACTGAGCCAAAGTTAAAGGAAATCCGTTTAAAACCGTAGCACATCCCGCAATGAAAATATTTCTTGAAATATTCGCAACACCAGGTGGTAGTTCTTCAACAAAAATAACTTCACTAATTTCCTTTCTTAAATACTCTATAAGATCTTTTGTTTCAGGATAGATTTCATTTTGTGAATTTACCGGGTAAGGAAGGATTCTGTTATTATCTATTATTGCTTTACTTTTAGGATGAAGTAGGGGAATACAACGTTGAGATTCAAGTACTTCAAGGCCAATTAAGTAATCGGCTTCTGCAGAGTCAATAAAACCATAAGCATTCTGACCAAAAGTTAATGAGGATGTAACGGTTCCTCCCCTTTGAGAAAGGCCGTGGATCTCACTGCTTCCAACAGTTATATCAGCTAATAATGCAGCTTCAACCAACAGATTTGTCAAGTAAACTACGCCCTGTCCTCCAACTCCTGCTATAACTAATTTAATAGGTTCCTTCATCTATAAATTCTCTAATTCAAACCATTTATTAACCCTTTCATGGATACTGTTTTTAGTGTCTCCTTTAAAAACATATTCATTTGTGTGTGTGTTGTAAGAGTATTCATTTGACCATTTTCTGTGATTCGCACTTATTTTTTTTAAAGAAGAAATGATATGCTCAATCTCAGATGAAGTAGTGGTAGGGTGAATGGAAAGTCTGACCCATCCCGGTTTTGCATCCATCATTCCATGGTCTATTTTATTCGTTATAGAGTGCGAAACTTTTTTGTTCACATGCAGGAGATAATGCCCGTAAGTTCCTGCACATGAACAACCTCCCCTGACCTGTATTCCAAAACGGTCATTGAGTAGTTTAGAGACCAGGTTATAGTGAATATCATCAAAATAAAATGAGATAACTCCAAGACGATTTGTTATATTCTCTGCCAGTATGTGCAACCCTTTTATTTCTGTTAATGTTTCAAATATTCTCTTTAATTGCTCGTGCTCTCTTTCAAGGATGTTGTCAACTCCCATTTGCTCTTTCAGCTTAATGCAAAGAGCCGCTTTTATCGTTTGAAGAAAAGCAGGTGTACCACCATCTTCTCTTTCTTCAATGTCGTCAAAATATCTATACTCTCCCCAGGGATTTGTCCATTTTACTGTTCCACCGCCAGGATTGTCCGGAATTTTATTGGTATAAAGGACAGAATTGAAAATTAAAATACCTGAAGAACCTGGTCCGCCAAGAAATTTATGGGGAGAAAAATAAATAGCATCCAATTTCTCTTCAGGGTTCGCAGGATGCATATTGATATGAACGTATGGAGCGGCACAGGCAAAGTCAACAAAACAAAGCCCATTGTACTGATGGATCATCTTAGCCATTTCATGATAAGGAGGTTGAATACCGGTCACATTTGATCCTGCTGTGATAGCGAGAATTTTGAGATTTCTCTGTTTATATTTTTCCAATAATTCATGGAAGGATCTTAAATTGACAAGTCCCTGATCATTGGGTTTAATACAAATTACATCGGCTATGGTCTCCATCCATGAAGTATGGTTGGAATGATGCTCCATATGTGAAACAAAAACGACAGGCCTGTTCTCTTCTGGTATCCGCATATACTGAACAAGTTTCTCAGGAACTTTCAATCCCAATAGTCGCTGAAATTTGTTGATCTGGCGAGTTACACCCGATCCGGCACTTATGATAATATCATTTTGAGCATTAACATGCTGCTTGATAATGCTTTGTGCCTGATGATATGAATGGGTCATGATAGCACCGGTTACACTGGTCTCGGTGTGTGTATTAGCCACGAAAGGGCCGAAGTCTTTCTGTAGTTTGTCTTCTATTGGTTTGTAAAGCCGGCCGCTGGCTGTCCAGTCTGCATAGACAATTTTCTTTTTCCCGTATGGACCAGAAAAATCAATGTCCATACCAATAATATTCTTTCTGAAATTATTGAAATATTCTTCTAATGAACTGACTCCCATTGCGACTCAAAAATATCTATTTAATATATTTAATGCATCATCCTGTTGCTAAAAGATTATGCGGAACCCACTTTGCTAATTGTTGACCAGTGAATTGCATCATTTGGACATACATCTATGCAGAGTCCGCAATTTGTGCATTTGCTTTCATCAATATGTACTTTACCATCCTTTTTTATCATAGCCGGGCATCCGAAATTATCTATACAGTGATTACATTGATAACAGGCTTGGAACAGGTTGAATCTATCAAGATATTCGGTTAAATTCTTCAATTCAAATTCTGTGCTGCTTGTGCCGGGTTTTTTATTGTTTCTCAAATTGAGAAGGGCATCCAGACCCTCATAGTCGTATTCGTAATTCTCAAGCATTTTACGAATGCCGTTTGCAGCTCTCTTCCCACTTCCAATAGCGCCAATGATACTCAAATGATTATCAGCACAAATATCTCCTGCAACGAAAATGTTTTTATAATTGCTGAATCCTGTCTTTTCATCCGATTTGATTCTTTGCTCATTATCCAGTTGATTGTCCTGAAATTCCTTATATAACATTTCATCTCCTTCCTGACCAATAGCTACAATAACATCCGAGATAATAAGTTTTTGCAATGCCTTCTTTGAACTGTACTGATTTAAATGTACTTGAATTTGATTTCCTTCAATTGTTTTACAATTATGAACAAAGCTATCAGATATTATCTCTATACCTTCCTTCCCCGCCTGTATTATTTCTTCTTCAAAAGCAGGCATATCTTCCCGCGATTCGATGCAGGAAAGGATAACCCTATTACGCTCATTTATTTTATTGGCAGCACGGGCTGCGTCAATAGCGCTGTTGCCTCCACCGATCACAAGAATTGCAGCTTCCTTATCGAAAGAGGTAAGGCCTTTATTAAAATCTCTTAAAAAACTTACTGCATCTGTTAAATGATCATCCGGTACTGTGCCGGTCAAGGTAGGTAATCTTTTTGCTTTTGACATTCCTAAAGAAAGGAGTACAGCATCATATTCATCAGACAGTTCAGATAGAGAAACATCCCGGCCAAGTGCCGTGTTAAATAAGAATTCAACACCCAGTTCAAGAAGTTGTGCAACTTCAAAATCAAAACCTGTTTTATCCATTCTGAAGTCGGGTATCACATGTTTAATGAGTCCTCCCGCTGTAGTTTCTTTTTCAATAATTTTTACTTCATATCCCCACTGTCTCAGATCATATGCAGCGCTCAATCCGGCAGGCCCGGCACCGACAATTATAACTTTTTTGCCTTTTGGCGGAGCAGATTCAACACGTTGCCAGATTTGTGAAAAATCCTTGAAATTCTTTTCAATTGATGAAACATATTTTTTTATCGCTTTAATGGGAACAGCATCTGTACCCATTCCTGAAAATAATTCACAGGGTCGATGGCATATATTTCCACATGTGCGAGCGAAGAGCATTTTATCTCTTACCATCTCAAGAGCAGTACCGTAATCTCCTTCTTTTACCGAATAGAGAAATCCATGATTACAGATATTGGCAGGACAAAGTTGTTTCTCTCCGGGAATGGAAATTTCTGCTGCTATTTTCGCTTTGGCACGAATGAGATTTCCCTGAGGGGATACTTTCCTTGAACATACCAGTCCATGATCTGCATGGTTGTGGCATGAGTTGCATTTGGAGGGATCAATAACTACCTTTTTTCTGATACTTTCATCATTTTTGTTACTCCTCATGAATTCAGGTAGGAATACACAGGGCGATTTGGAAATCAACACACTGACACCGGAAACCGCAAATGCTTCATTTATTTTTTTATAACTATCCCGTATGTCAAAAGGATCCATATTTTCCACATAAGACACGCCAATTCCTTTAATGAGTTTATTGATATCTATCTGGTTGTGATTTTTGTTTCGTGTTGCACCAGGATGTTCCTGATGCCCGGTCATTCCTATTGTGCGGTTGTCAAAAATAATGACAAGTATATTTGCTCCTGTGTATGTAGCATTAATAAGTGAGGTTATTCCGGAATGGAAAAAAGTTCCGTCACCAAGTAAAGCGATGGTTTTTCGACCTGGTTTGTCATCATTGTTGAATGCTTCCGCCAATCCCTGTGCCATTGAGATACTCATACCCATGTGGTTGATGGTATCAATCATTTTTAAAGGTGGCATGGCGCCAAGTCCGAAACAACCGATATCTCCGCAAAGAACAGGATTTGCATCATTTTCCTCAACAGGAGATGCGATGTCTCTTGGCAAAGCCAGTTTTAGTGCATAAAATGTCGCTCTATGGGGGCATCCGGCACATAATGCAGGTGGTCTGGATGGCAGCTCTTTGGTAAATTGTTCAACTTCCGGTAGTTTAGGTTTTAAAGGATAAGTGGAATCTTCTCCCGATAATTGCTTTATGGCTTCACCGACAATATTCAGATTGTATTCTCCCGTGTTGGATAATCCATAGCATCCTTTACCAGTTATTTTACAGTTCAATCCGTTTTTTTGGGCAACTATCATGATGGCATTTTGGATGATAGGATCTAATTCTTCAAGAACAAGTATTTCATTGAAACCGAGAGCAAGAAAGTTATATATGTCTTTTTCAGGTACAGGATAGATAAGTCCCATGTCAAGAAGGGTAATATCATCAATATGCCGGGTTTTCAATATTTCAAGAGAGTAAGCTGTAGCTACTCCGCTTGAGATAATCGCTTTATCTCTTTTGCTCCCATTTACCAATGTGCGATTACATTTGGAAAAAAAAGTTTCAATCAGGCTATCTGCAAGCTTGTCAAGTAATTTATTGTGGGCAGATGTTGTTTTGGCAGGTATGTTGATATGTTCAGGTAATCTCTCAAATGACGAATTTCTCCTGTTTGTGGGCAATTCATTGTAAAAAACGACTCCTCTGGAATGAGATACACGTGTAGTAAGTCGTAAGATAACAGGTAATTTCAATTGCTCGGAAAGAGAGAAAGCAGACTTTGTGAAATCATATGCATCAGCAGGTGTAGCTGGATTAAAAACAGGTACTGATGCCATTTCTCCCCAATGGCGGGAATCCTGTTCATTTGAACTGCTGTAGCATCCGGGATCATCACAGACAACGATCACCAATGGTGCCACAATAGTCTGGTATGTAATAGTCATTAGGGGATCAGATGCTATGTTCAGACCGACATTTTTCATTACACACATTGAGGCTTTGTTTCCGATAGAGAAAGCAATAGCTTTCTCTATTGCTACTTTCTCATTGATGCTGTATTCAAAATAGATGTATGGTTTTTGCACCTTATCGGCTTCTTTTCCCGGCCTGTTCAAACGAAAACTGAAAACATGGTTAAAAATCTCTGAGATTTCGGTAGAAGGTGTGCCTGGATAGGAAAATACACCATTCACACCTGCTTCCATAGCTGCTCTTGCTACAGCTTCATTCCCTATCACACTTGTTTTGAAAGGTGTTTTGTATGATGTTAATATCCGTTCAAGTTTGTTATCCACAGATGTTATTCTTATTTTTAGTCTTTATTCCGATTTCAGATAAAGCATTTTCAATTTTTTCATGATCTTTCAGACGCCAATTGATCCAATGAATGACAGTGCCGTTCCTTTCCATTTTTCTGAACCATGTCATCTGACGTTTGGCGAACTGGCAAATAGCAATGAACAATTTTTCTACCATCTCATCATACTCAAGTTTTCCGAGTAAAAACATTGTAACAAACTTATATTCCAGTCCATAATTTATGAGTTGTTCTGTAGGTACACCACTTTTAACAAGCTTATCAATCTCATCAACCATACCCTGTTTAAGCCGGGAATGTAATCGTTTTTCAATTCTTTCCCTCAGGATTTCTCTTGGATAGTTGAACCCGAAATTAATGGATGTTATAGTGGGTTTAGATTTTTTTAATGCAGGATGTTCTTTTGAATACATTTCAATTTCAATTGCCCTGACAGCTCTCTTTCTGTTAGTGATATCCGTAGTGTTGTGTAACGGGCGCAGGGAAGCAAGCATGGAAGATAATTCATCATCACTTTTATGTTCAAGTTCTTTTCTAAGCTTATCATTTACAGGTACCGTCAAAAGGTTATATCCGTTGAGGACAGATTCTAAATACAATCCCGATCCACCACATAAAACAGGTATTTTTCTTTTATTAATCACCTGCTCAAATACTTGATAAAAGTCCTGCTGGTATTGATGCAGGTTGTATTCATTTCCAGCATCCGTAATATCGATCAGGTGATAAGGTACGCTTACATCATCAATAATGTAATCTTTATAATCCTTACCCGTACCTATGTCCATGTCTTTGTAAACTTGTCTGGAATCTGCACTGATGATCTCACCATTCAGAGTTGCAGCAATCCCTGCGGCTAACCTGGTTTTCCCGGTAGCAGTCGGGCCTAAAACGGTGATCATGTCATATTTAATTTCCGGCATACTCAGATTAGTTTATTTTTTTCCAGTTCCATAATCTCAGAAGAAGTTAAACCGACTTCAGTCAGTATCTGCCTGTTATGCTCTCCAAGACGTGGTGCACATGGCAATAAATTATTGTGATCATTTAGGAAGTCGGTTTGCATTGGAGAAGGAGAGAGGGGTACTGTCCTCCCATTCGGCAGTGTTGTTCTGACCATGAGTTCTTTAACGAAGTCAAGTTCAGCAACATCCTTTACAGCAAGAACAGGAGCAACAGCCATATTGTTCCTCAGGCAAATATCTATAAAATTTTCAGTTGTATAATTCTCCAACCCTTTACGGATATCTGCATATATATTTTCTTTATCTGCTTTCCGGTCGTTGTTTGTGAGGCGCTTTGGGTTTGAGCAATGTTCAAATCCCGGGATATGGCATAACTTTTCCCACTGGCTGTCATTGCCAATAGCGAGATAAACATATCCATCTTTCGTTGGATAGCAATTGGAAGGTACAAAACTCCGATGCTCGTTGCCACTACGGGTGAACATTTGGCTTTCGTCTTTTGCAAACCAGACCTGTGGCAAAGCAGTTATCAGCCAGGATGTGGCACATTGTGCCATTGAAATATCAATTCTTTTCCCTTTACCACTATGCTCTTTTTCCATCAATGCAAGCAATACTTGTGTGAATGCTTCATCACCTGCTTTCAGATCTATAATTGGGAGGCCGCATAGCATTGGGTCACCATCGGGTTCTCCTGTCAGGTGCATATATCCTAGCATAGCCTGGAGTGCAGGATCATACCCTGCCCTGTCAGGGTATTCAGGACCAAGGGCTGAGATGCCACACCATATTATCTCAGAATTCTCTTTTTTAAGGGTGTCGTAATCAATGCCAAGTTGTTCATATCGTTTTGGAAGTGTATTACACAGAAAAACATCGACTTTAAGTTCTCTGATAATTCTTCTCAGCAGTTCTTTCCCTCCTGCTTTCTTGAGGTTTATGGTAATCGCTTCTTTCCCTATGTTGGGAGCAATATAATAAGCATGCAGATCATCCGCTCCGGTTTCTTCTCCGATATAACGATTGGGATCTCCGTTGTGCTGCTCTGGAGTACCCGGACTTTCGATACGTATAACCCGCCAGCCAAGTTGTACAAAGCGTTGTGTTGCATAGGGTAGTGTAAGAGCCTGCTCAAGAGATACTATGGTTTTTTTTGAATTCATTTACATTTATAATTCAACTGATATTCCTGTGAATTAGATTTACCGAAAATAACATAAGTTGGAATGGCAATAAATGATAATTGTCATTAATGAGTAACTATATTGCGCAAGATGTACATTCCCTTTCGGCTTAATTGTTAAAGACCATGTTCAATTGGGCAAAAAAAAGAGAGTTCCTGTTGTTCAGGAACTCTCTTCAGAAAAAAATAAATGATTTTTATTCTAAGGTAAGTTTTTGTGAATAGAATTGCCCGTTAATCTCTAGTTTAAGCAGGTATATACCCGCTTCCATATCCTGTAAATTCAAAGGCAGATGTTGCAATCCAATACCCGCAGAATAAGTTTGGTTGTAAACCATATCGCCAAGCACATTGTAGATGCTGATACAAGCCGGTCCTGCTTTTGCAGAGAAGTATTCTAAAGTGCATGCATCTTTAGCAGGATTGGGATAAAGAATAATACTGCCAACTTGTGTTTTAACTTCTGACACACCCACGTTGCCTCCGATGAATTCTAAGTCATCCACTTTAAGGATAGAACCCGGCATATTACCGGACCACATCACAATCTGCATGGAATCCGGAACAGAACCAACATTCAGTTGTTGCTCGAACAATGTGTATGCATTGACGGTTCCGGTTATTGTGATCCAGTGCTGATCGATCACATTTGCATTAGCGGAAAACTGAACAGAGATATAAGCTGTATCATTGCCAACAGGTGCATATTTGTAATAGCCCCTGAAAGTATCCGGTTGCCAGGTGTATGGTGTTCCGTTAGATGGTGCCCAGTAATCAATAAACCCTTTAGCAAGAACACCTGTAAGGGTATCGGCCCCATAATTAACGGTCATGGTTTCCAACTCCGCGCCATAAGTTCCTGAGTGCGCATCAGCAGTCTTCCTTGCCGGTACAAGCTGTTGATAATTAAGCAAAGAATTCATGGAATACCAATCATCTGCATCTTCAACTTGAATGTCCGACCATGCTTCAAACCCACTATTTGGAATGTTTGCAGGTGTGTTGGTTACAGAAGATGCAAAAGAGACGTCATCCAACATCAGCCATGTACTATCGTGCACACCGGATCCAAGTGCATTACCTGCAACAAAACCAAGCACCACCGAATCAGGAGTTGCCAGCCCGGCATTGATAGGGTAGGCAAACTTTGTCCATGTGTTCTGTGTTCCGGCAAACTTGATCAAGTCCTGACTAACTATATTTCCTCCATTTTTAAATTCAATCAGGATATTGTTTGAATCACCCGGCTGTGTGGCATATTTGTACCACCCTTTGATGGTGTCCACAACATCGCTGTAGGGTATTCCGCCTTCAGGGCCATTATTCCCAATCTGCCCGTGAAGTGCAAACCCAAACGCAGTATCGTTGCCGTTGATGATGCTTTCCAGCCGGATGGAATAGTTTCCTCCAACTTTATCGGTGGATTTGGTGGCAACGATGTCGCTCGAGATATTATTCCCGGTAAGCCAGATGTCCGGATTTTCAAATAATATATTGTTGGACCAGTTCTCAAAACCTCCGTTTACTATTGAACCGTTCTGTCCGAAAGTGCAGCTACAAACAAACAAGCCAACTGAGATGAGTGAAATTTTTTTCATTTTATTTTGTTTTTAGTTAGAAATTCAAAAATAGTAATTTTAGTTAGAAATTCAAAAGTAGTAATTTTATGTATTTCAAATACTATTATCATCTCTCATTGCTTTAAGCTGTGTTTTGGTAATATAATCCGAATCCTGTAATAGTTTAATATTTATGGAATGCTTTTCTACGTTTTATTACATCATTTTGGTATTTAGAAATGTCAATGTCTGGTCCATTGTATTCAACAAAAATGAAAACACTACTGCACTGTCTTTTATGATTTTAATTAAAGATATTCTTTGGAGTAAACTGCGTTTTATGCATTATTCAGCAAATTGTAATAGAGTTGCAGCAACTATTATCCACACTTCAACGTCTTAGGAACAGTTTCCATAAGAACTAAAATACACGATCATGAAAACAAATATCCTGCAAATGACCTTATACGCATTTTGCTGCGTTACTTTATTGAATAATCCACTCAAGGCACAAGTTCCCAATTGGGACTGGGCAAAAACTGCAGGAGGAGTGCTTAGCGATGTTGCATATTCAGTAACCACGGATGCAAACGGAAACGTAATTGTGGCAGGTTCGTTCAGCAGTACAAGCATAACTTTCGGTTCTAATATACTTACTAATACCAATGCCGCCACCAGGGATGTTTTCCTGGTCAAATACGATGCTTCAGGAAGTGTGATCTGGGCCAAAAGCAATGGTAGTAGTGACGAGGACGTATCGAAATCCGTTACAACCGATGCTTCAGGAAATATTTATGTGGCGGGTTATTTTACAGGTACTGCGATCACATTTGGTACGTACACATTAGTAAATACCAGCGCTACTTTCAGAGATGTGTTCCTGGTGAAGTATGATGTATCGGGCAATGTGCTTTGGGCAAGAAGTGCCGGAGGTAAATATCATGATGAAGCTACATTCCTTTCCACAGATCCTACCGGTAATATACTCATGACAGGATTTTTTCTTGCTGATTCCATCATATTTGGCACAGATACATTGCTCAATACAGGAAGCAATGATATGTTTGTTGTGAAGTACAATACATCCGGAAATGTACTGTGGGCAAACAGCGAGGGAGGTAATGTGGATGAAAAGGGAGAAAGTATTGCTTCAGATGCTGATGGTAATGTATTGGTTGCAGGCAGTTTCACAAGCCAGACCATCACCATAGGATCCACAACACTGATCTATGCAGGAGGTGCTTACTCGGATATCTTTTTAGTAAAATATGATTCTTCCGGGGCTGTTGTCTGGGTAAAAGGAGCCGGAGGTGATTACCTCGATGAACCTGATTGCGTCACAGCAGATGCTAACGGCAATATCTATATGAGCGGTATAGTGTACAGCACCTATATCGTCTTTGGTGCAGACACATTGTTCAATTCAGGCTACACTTTTTATGGAGATATGTTTCTTGTTAAATATGATGCTGCAGGCAACGTACTCTGGTCTGAGGGTTCCGGAAATGGCAATAACAATGATTGGTGCTCTTCTGTTGAACCTGATGGTTCAGGCAATATTATCATCACAGGCGCTTATGGCAGTACAATAAATTTAGATACCATCGCATTGAGCAACGGACCCGGTATTTTTGTTGCAAAATATAATGGAAGCGGAAACGCACTTTGGGCAGTAGAGGTAAAAAATGGAATTGGAAATTCCATTGCGACTGACAATTACGGCAATATGTATGTGGCAGGTTATCACTATGGAGACAGCATTACTTTTGGAAATACAACGCTTGTAAATGCGGGATCTAACGATATGTTTGTCGCCAGACTGACAGACTCGCTTTTGGTTGGAATCAATACAGATGAGTTAACAATTAGCCCTGTTTATGTATTTCCCAACCCCACCACCGGTAAGTTTACCGTGGTAAACAAATCAGGCGAAATAACAGTCTGTGACCTTTTTGGTCGTTTACTGTTGCGCAGCAAAGAAGTGCTGATAGACATGAGCAGCTATCCGGCCGGTTTTTATATCTGGAGGGTTGGTAATGCCACCGGCACCCTGGTTATTAAATAAACAAGCATTGCAAAAACCTTGGAACTGCAGTACGCTATTTCCTGATCAGCTGTCTGCATAGAAAAGTATGCCTGCATCAATTGTATTCTGGCTGGCTTCAAAATGCGGTGGTCGGGGCTTAAATTGCTGCAGTTTATCGTTAAATTGAGACCGTTTAGGATTAATTGGCGATCGTTTAGAATTAAACTGCAACCGTTTGTCGTTAAATTGCCATCGTTTGGGA